>CANOKG010000107.1 GCA_947566655.1 uncultured Muribaculaceae bacterium
TATCTCAAAATTGACTCTCAATCTTAATACGAGTTAAATTCAAACATACTCTTAACTTTTTATCATAGCATCCATTTTTTTATTCTATAAAAATACCTATTTTTGCACTATAGCAATATCGATCTAACCATGAATCATATTATCACTGTATTGGTTACATCTAAATTAGTAGCGGTGATTAACCTAAATAATATCTTATGACCGAGCCGGTTATTTCAAAAGGACGTTATGGCGTGTATGTCCCCTACGCCATGTTGTTGAGCGACTTTGTTGTGCTCAACTTGGTCCTGCTTTTCGCTTTCTGGCTCAATCCCGAGCTGTTGGCCGGTGCACGGCGCATGCTGTTAGTGCTCGCCAATGCTGCCTATCTCCCCCTTGCCGGCTTTTCGATGCCTTTGCGTAAGCAGCGTGCGCTCCACATGGACCGCCTCGTTATCAAGGCTTTTACCACCGTGATCCTTCACGCTGTTATCATGTTGGCTTTGATAGCCTTTATCGATATGCTGCAGGCCGATTGGTTCTTCTATGTCGAGTTCTATTCAATATGGCTTGTGGCTTTGCCTTTGACTTGGATCGCTACCCGCATGGCTGTGAAGGCCCTTCGCCGCCGTGGTCGCAACTATGTCCATGTTATAATCATCGGACACGGCGAGCATGCCGAGCGTATGGCCGACGAGTTGCAGCTCGACCCCGGCTTCGGCTACAAGATACATGGATTCTTTGATAACCAGTCGCCTCGCCGATATGGCAGCGGGCGCTTTCTCGGTGATATCGACCACGACCTGCCATCCTATCTTGCCACCTATCCAGTCAACGAGATCTACTACACGTTGCCCGGTGACGATGACCGGTTGCTCGACTCGGTAGTGCGGCTTGCCGATGAACACATGGCTTCGTTCTACTTCGTGCCACGTCTGTCGCGCAAGGTTGCACGTCATTTCCATTTGCAGCAGATAGGTGCGGTCCCGGTGTTGTCGGCCCACAAAAATCCGCTTGACAATCCGGTGAACCGTGTCGTGAAGCGTATCTTTGATATACTCTTCTCGGGCAGTTTCCTGTTAATCAGTCCGGTTTTCTTTATTCCCATAGCGATTGCTATTAAAATCTCTTCGCCCGGACCGGTCTTCTTCAAGCAGCTGCGCACCGGCTACAAGGGAAAGGAATTTCTTTGTTGGAAATTCCGAACAATGAAGGTTAATGCCGACAGTGACAATCGGCAGGCAACAGCCGACGATCCACGTAAAACCCGCCTCGGTGACTTCCTGCGACGCACGTCGCTCGACGAGCTTCCCCAATTTATTAATGTATTGCGCGGTGATATGTCGGTGGTGGGACCCCGTCCCCACATGGTCAAGCAAACGGCCGATTATACCCGTCTGATCGATTGCTACATGCTGCGACATGTCATCAAGCCCGGAATCACGGGCTGGGCCCAGGTTGTAGGTTTTCGTGGGGCCACCAAAGAGCTTTGGCAAATGGAGGGACGCGTAGAGAAAGATGTGTGGTATATAGAAAACTGGAATCTGTTGCTCGATATAAAGATTATAGTGCGCACGGTCACCAATGCCATCCATGGCGACCCAAATGCTTATTGAATTAGGAATGAGGAGTTAGGAATGTAAAGGGGAAACAAAAGGACAGAAGTGACAAAAGCAACAAAAGATTTTTTTTCTCCTAAACAATATATAAAATAAATTGTGTCCCTTTTGTTCCTTTTGTCCTTTTGTTTCTTTTCTGCCAACTCGCAAAACCTAAATTATGTCCCTTTTGTTCCTTTTGTCCTTTTGTTTCCCTTTCTGCAAACCTGCTAAACCTAAATTATGTTCCTTTTGTTCTTTATGTCCTTTTGTTTCTTTTCCCAGCCTACAAGCAAAAACTAACTTTTGTCCTTTTGTATCTATACTCCTGCCGGAGCGGTTTTTGGGGATACTTGAAATTTTTAAGAAAAAAGTTTTGAGTTTTTAAAAACTTTGATGTATATTTGTCGCGCAAAGGCATGACACTACCTAAATGAACAGGTCTTTAATCAACAGAGATTATTAAATAACATTATATTAACTAACCAAATCTCGTAACATGAAGAAATCTTTACTCTTCTCAGCTGCAGCCCTTATGGCGCTCAGCATGTTTGCCGACACTTGGAAAATCGAGACCGTATGGGCTAATAACCAAGTAGGTCCCGATTGCAATCCTTTCCCTAATGTGGAAGGCGGTTGGGGTGGTCTGAACACAAACCCCGAAACAGTATCTTCAACCTGCACACGTTTCGCTGTAGGTAAAGACGGCAAGTTCCTTACCAATGAACACAAGCAGAACGCTATCGTAGCTCTTGGCCCTAACGGTGCCCAGACCGTGGTTGCAAAACTTCCCGCTCGCACAGCCGAACGTTGGAATGGTACCGCTATCGCTGTCGACGATGCAGGTAACATTATTTTCAACTACTGCTTTATTGATGTTAACAAGTCAAAACAGCTCTGGGGTGTTGTAAAACCCGATGGCTCGGTTGTTGACATTGAACTCTCTACTCCCTTAGCCGACTTAGGCACAACAGGTCGTCTTGACTGTCTTGGCCATGTAGTTGGTGATGTTACCAGCGAAAAAGGTGGTATCGGCTATGCTACTACCGGAAGCAGTGGTGTTGTTATCATGTACCACTTCAAGAGTGTAGGCGCTGCAACTCAATCATTGACAGCTAAGAAATGCACGACATTGCTTAGCGGCCTCGCTGCTGAAGGTGCTGAATCACAGCTGAACTACGCAATCCCCTCGAAGACAAGCGTTGATGAAATACTCGCAGCTAAGTATCCTGAGAACTGTTTCTATATCCCTATCGGTTCGAAATCTTGGGGCGCTACTTCTGAAATGATATTAGCAAAAACCGGTTTCCTCGGAAACTTTACCGATGAAGGCGCGTGGGCTCCACTTTATGGTTTTGGAAACCGTCTTCGTAATGCTGTTGCATCGTTCCAATATAAGGGCGAAACTTATATTGTTCGTAACTATTTGACCGATGAATTCATTGCTGATAATCCTGCTTATACTGATAATATGGGCGTGATGAACTATGGCATCTTTGATATGAATTCGAAGTGTGTAGCTTCATGGCAGGAGTCTTATTTTGCTAATGGTAACGGAATGGCAACTCTTACAGTTGAACCCGTTGATGAAAATACTTTTAATATATATACTTTCTTCGCTACAGGTACCGCTCAATCGGAGACTTATACAGCTGCCGGTTGCTATGGTGCAATGACCAAATTGACCATCACTGAAGAAGAGCCCGTTGCTCCTGTAGAACTCGCCGGTAAAGGAACAGAGGCTGAACCTTACTTGATCGGTACCGCAGCCGACCTTTGCGCAGCCCACCTCTACATTCCTCAGGAAAACTGCCCCGACTATATCTACTTCAAGCAGACCGCCGATATCGATATGGCAGGCGTGGAGAGCGAAGACTGGCAAGCACTTAACGGCTGGTATGGCAAATACGAAGGTAAGTTCATCTATGACGGTGACAACCACGTGATCCGTAACTTCAAGGGTATTGATAAAATAGAAGGAGGACAAGGTGAGGAATGCAACTACTACGATTCATCTATCTTCGGTGTGGTTCGCGGTACAGTGATGAACCTCGGTGTTATCGATGCCTATTCAGAAGAGACAGGAAAATTTGAGGGTGCAGGTATACTCAGCGGCTATTCAGGCGCAAATAGTATGACTGCAACTTATGACAATGTATTTGTAACCGGTAAGGTAGTAGGTGCCGAGAATGGTAAAGGCCGTGTAGGCGGAATGTTTGCCAATGCCGGAGCTAACAACGACCTTACACAGGTTTATGCAGTGGTAGAAGTGGATGGTAAATCAGCCAAAACAGGCGGTATTCTTGGTAACCTTGGAGGTACAACAATGAAACTCAATCAAGGTTATGTAGCTGCCAAGTTGACAGGTACCGGAGCTAAAGGTCTTATCGCAGCAGGTGCAGGTGCCCTTGATGTAGAGGACTTCATGGCAGTAGGTACAGATGCGGTTGCCGCTGAAGGTATCACCGGAGCAGAAGATGTCAGCAAATTTGAGAGCGCATCGACCGATTTCCTCCGTGCAATCGGTGACTACCCCTTCTTCAGCGAGGGTAAGGAACTCGAGACCGCAGCATTTGGTAAGATGCCTACATTTGATTGGATGACTAATAGTCAGATTACAGGTGAAGAGGGCCCCGTAGAACTTGCCGGTAAAGGTACCGAGGCTGAACCTTACTTGATCGGTACTGCCGCCGACCTTTGCGCAGCCCACCTCTACATTCCTCAGGAAAACTGCCCCGACTATATCTACTTCAAGCAGACCGCCGATATCGATATGGCAGGCGTGGAGAGCGAAGACTGGCAAGCACTTAACGGCTGGTATGGCAAATACGAAGGTAAGTTCATCTATGACGGTGACAACCACGTGATCCGTAACTTCAAGGGTATTGATAAAATAGAAGGAGGACAAGGTGAGGAATGCAACTACTACGATTCATCTATCTTCGGTGTGGTTCGCGGTACAGTGATGAACCTCGGTGTTATCGATGCCTATTCAGAAGAGACAGGAAAATTTGAGGGTGCAGGTATACTCAGCGGCTATTCAGGCGCAAATAGTATGACTGCAACTTATGACAATGTATTTGTAACCGGTAAGGTAGTAGGTGCCGAGAATGGTAAAGGCCGTGTAGGCGGAATGTTTGCCAATGCCGGAGCTAACAACGACCTTACACAGGTTTATGCAGTGGTAGAAGTGGATGGTAAATCAGCCAAAACAGGCGGTATTCTTGGTAACCTTGGAGGTACAACAATGAAACTCAATCAAGGTTATGTAGCTGCCAAGTTGACAGGTACCGGAGCTAAAGGTCTTATCGCAGCAGGTGCAGGTGCCCTTGATGTAGAGGACTTCATGGCAGTAGGTACAGATGCGGTTGCCGCTGAAGGTATCACCGGAACAGAAGGTGTCAGCAAATTTGAGAGCGCATCGGCTGACTTCCTCCGTGCAGTACTTGACTATTCGTTCTTCTTCGAAGGCAAGGAACTTGAGACCAACACAGTATTCGGTAAGATGCCTACTTTCGACTGGATGACTGCCGATCAGATCTCAGCTGTTGACGACGTTGTTGTTGACGAGAACGAGGCTAACGCTCCCGCTGTTTACTACAACCTCCAGGGCGTTGAGGTAGCTAATCCTCAGAACGGTCTTTACATCAAGAAGCAAGGTAACAAGGTTAGCAAGGTTGTAATCCGCTAATCAACACTCCCTTCGCTCACGCGATAAAACAATAGAAAGGCGCGGCCATTAACGGTCGCGCCTTTTTTGCTTTTCAAACCAAAATTAGCTATCTTTGTGGCGGTGGTAGAAACTCTACACCTCAAGTCGCGGTGATTCCTGCGGTTTGACTTCGGTTATTATTGGTGTGTTGAAGAATAGACACACCTATATATGAATTAAATTTGCTATTGTTTTGGATATAGATCCTTTACCGGCCATGATGATGGCCTACATCTCTTTAGGCGCTGGCCAGTTAGTGGCGCTTGCCATAGCTGTGATGGCTCTTTTTGTCTCGGCTTTTGTTTCGGGCAGTGAGATTGCATATTTCTCGCTTACGCCCGATGAACTCGACGAACTCGACGATACTCCTGTGAACCGGCGCATACGCTCTCTGCTGGCCAAGCCTCAGCGACTGCTTGCCACCATTCTTATAGCCAATAACCTTGTTAATGTAAGTATCGTGGTGCTCTGTAACTTCGCGCTCGGTCCGGTGTTTGAAGGGATGGGTGATCTTATGAGTTTCGTCCTTCAAACGGTATTGCTGACATTCCTGATTCTCCTCTTTGGAGAGATTCTGCCTAAACTGCTTGCCAATGGCAACCCTATGAAATGGGCTGTCAATGCGGTAAGTGGTGTCTGCTTTTTGTATAATGCTCTCTCGCCTTTATCGCGGCTCTTGGTGAGAAGCACCACTATAGTCAACAAGGTTGTTACTAAAAAGCAGGATAATATCTCGACCGACGAGCTCTCCCAGGCACTCGAGATAACCGATGTGGCCGAGGGTGATAAGAAGGAGATGCTCGAAGGTATCCTTAAGTTTGGCGATACTACAGCCGCTGAAATCATGACACCGCGTGTCGATATCACTGATATTGACCTCGAGTGGGACTTCGACAAGGTGTTGCAGGTGATTCGCGAGAGCGGATATTCGCGTCTGCCGGTCTATGAGGAGACCCAAGATAACATACGCGGTGTGCTTTATAGCCGTGACCTGCTCCCCTATATAGGTCATGACTCGGCCGATTTCAAATGGCAGTCGCTTATTCGCGATCCTTATTTTGTGCCCGAGTCGCGCATGATCGACGACCTCTTGGAGGACTTCCGTAAGCTTAAGAAACATATAGCCATTGTTGTCGACGAGTATGGCGGCACGCGGGGTGTTGTTACTATGGAAGATGTCCTGGAGGAGATTGTAGGCGATATCAACGACGAGTATGACGAGGAGGAGAAAACCTACAAGGAGCTCGGTAACGATACCTATATCTTCGAGGGGCGCACGTTGCTCAATGACTTTTTCCGTGTTACCGATCTCGATGAGAGTGACTATGAGGATGTTACCGAGGATTGCGAGACTCTTGCCGGTATGCTGCTCACTATCAAGGGCGACTTCCCGAAGGAGAAGGAACCTATAGTCTATGGCCGTTGCCGTTTCCTTATTCTTGATATTGAACACCATCGCATCACGAGCGTGCGCGTCAAGGTGATGCCCGATATTCAGGTGCAATGAAATGTTTACTGATTTTGGCTGCCGGCATTGTCTCGGTGCTGTTATTCGGTGCCTGTGGCAGCGATTCCGACTCAGTCCCGGTGCCCCGGCGAGTCGCTTATCCGCGACTCGTGTTGCCTGATTCGCTCTACCGCCCGGTGAATGTCAACGGAGTGGAGTTGTCGTTGAACGCAGCGGCCGATACTACTACAGTGGCCGGCGGGGATGGCTGGCTCACGGTGAGCTACCCCGATGGAATAGCCCAACTATTTATAACTGTTACCATCACCAATGGCGGTGATGAATTTGAACGTGTGATCGACAACCGTGTGGAGCGTTTGTCGCTCAATACCGGTGGCTCAGCTTCGGTTGTCTCCTCGTTTGTGACTCCGCGGGCAATCGATGCCCGCATCATCGTCACGCCGGTCTCGAATCCTACTCCCGTGCAGTTCCTTGTCCACGATGGAGGGCGAATGGTGGTGAGCGGAACAGCTGCCGTGCGCGATGCTGCGACAGCTCCGGCCGATTCGCTCCGGCCGGTTATCGACATGCTGGAGCGCGATATCAATCATCTTATACTGAATATGTAAATGGAGCTGCTGAGTGTCGGAGAGATAAGGGTGGGGCTGGAGACCGTTGAACCCGGTGTCAGGGCCGACCGCCACCAACGCGAGATGGCCGCGGTGGGCCGTGTGCTCACTGCTATGTTGGGCGACGGAGAATGGACAATCGGCCATCACGATGATGGCGCGCCCTATCTTGTAGGTTTGCCGGGGTTGTATATCAGTATATCTCATTCGACCACGCAGGTGGCAGTGGCGTTGAGCGGCTCACCGATGGTAGGTATTGACACCGAGACGCTCCGTGGCCAGTTGGAGCGCGTCCTCGACAAATATCTTACTCCTCGTGAGCAGGAGCTTTTCAATACGCCCGCCTTGCATTTGCAGGCCTGGTGTATAAAGGAAGCCGCCTATAAAGCCGTGCGCCGCCAAGGTCTCCCCCTCCACGACATCGTTATTGACCCTGTGGCCCACCGAGTGACGATAGCGTCAGGCCATCGCGAGACGCTCCGCTACACCGAATTACCCTCGCCCGCCGGCACCGCCACCATCCTCGTCCACGACAGCCCCTTGCAGCCGTGAAAAAGAAACAAAAGGGCAGAATAAGTGAAACAAAAGGACAGAAGGGACAAAAGCAACATAAAAGGGGAAACAAAAGGACAAAAGAGACAAAAGCAACATAAAAGGGGAAACAAAAGGACAAAAGAGACAAAAGCAACATA
>CANOKG010000108.1 GCA_947566655.1 uncultured Muribaculaceae bacterium
TGACAAATTTAGATAATCCGAACGTTAAATTTAAAGATTACGATTGTTATATTACACACCTTCACCGCTATATCTATTTTCCAAGCCGCGATGATACAACTATTGATCTTAAGATATATACAAATGTAAACTTAGACAATGACTATATCGTTAAGCGTATTGAGCCATTGATTATAAATGATGATCACTATCATTTAATTCAATCAGATGGAGTAGCAGATATATATTTTGATAAACCTACATTTGTGTCGGAACTTGTATGTGATGTGGATACAACAATGTCCGATCCGATTGATTTGGAAGTTACATTTGGCAACGGTAAGGTAAAAGAATATTTGTTTAGGAAGGATAAGGGTGAATATTACTATAAACCGATTCAGTCTCCCGTTATTCTGGTAATTTCTTCTGATAATTTAGATGAAAGCGGAAATTCTGATGATATTCTTGCCAATAAAGTTAAATCCATAAAAATCAAGAGTAAAGAGATTCACTCAAATTCTGAGCTAACATCGATTCGTAATATTCGTCTACTTGATTCGAGATTTTAGCTTTTGAAGTTACGATAGTAGAGCTCGAGTCGGTCAATCTTTGAAGAATATATCTGAGTGATTTGAGATGGTTGGAGTATTGTCAGAAAAATGAGTTTCAACGAAAGTAGGAGATAAACACCTATGGTTAGTGTTTACCTCCTACTTGATTTTTTAGTAATCTCTGTAGTGAGATTATTTCTTTAAGCCATAGTGGCGCATGAGGGCGTCGGGGGTGGGCTTGTGACCCCGGAAGCGCTCGTAGAGTACCATGGGATCATCGCTGCCTCCCATTTCGAGAACGTTGGTGCGGAAAGCATCGGCGGTAGCTTTGTCGAAGATGCCGTTCTCTTTGAACATTTCGAATGCATCGGTGTCAAGAACTTCGGCCCAAAGGTAGGTGTAGTAGCCCGAAGCATACTCGTTGCTGCCGAAGATGTGTTTGAAGTAGGGGCTGTGGTAGCGATATTCCACTTCAACAGGCATTCCGAGTTGTTCGGCAACCTGGGCTTCGAATGCATTGACATCAATGGTGTCGTTAGCGGTTGGGTTGAGATGTCCGTATTGCAGATCGAGCCATGAAGCACCGAGGCGTTCTACAAGGTCGAATCCGGCGCTGTGGGTTGATGCGGCATTAAGTTTTTCTATCAGTTCGTCGGGGATCAGTTCACCTGTTTGGTAATGGCGGGCAAAGTCCTTAAGCAGTTCTGGCTCAAAAGCGAAGTGCTCATGCATCTGAGATGGAAGTTCTACAAAGTCACGGTCAACATTTGTACCGGCTTGGTTTTTGTATTGGGCGCGTGTCAACATGCCGTGCAGGCCATGACCAAATTCGTGGAACATAGTGTGGACTTCATCGATGTTAAGAAGCGAAGGCGTGTCGGCGGTGGGTTTGGTGAAGTTGCCAACGTTGTAAACGATGGGGCGTACCTGAGTGCCATCTTCATCGGTGTAAGCCTCTTTGAAAATCGACATCCAGGCACCTTGACGTTTTGAGTCGCGGGGGAAGTAGTCGGTCATGAACACTGCCACGTGGTTGCCGAGAGAGTCGGTGACATCATATACATTGACATCGGGATGATACTTGGGAGCATCGGGCATTTCGGTAAACGTTATGCCATACAGACGGTTGGCCAGTGTGAATATACCTTTGCGCACAGAGTCAACTGCGAAGTAGGGACGGAGCTCGTTCTCGTCGAGGTCATATTTGGCTTTGCGCACTTTCTCGGCATAGTAATAATAGTCCCATGGCTCTATTTTGAAACCTCCGCCCTCGCCATCAACGATGGCTTGCATGTCGGCAACCTCTTCAGTAACGCGCTGGCGTGCGGCCGGCCAAACAGTCATTATCAATTCCTCGGCTGCGGCAGGTGTCTTGGCCATTACGGCGTCGGTGCAGTAAGCTGCAAAATCATCGAAGCCAAGAAGTTGTGCCTTAGCCGTGCGTGCATGTAGGATGTCGTTGATTATCGGGCGGTTATCGGTGGTGCCGTTAGATGCCAGCGATGTGTAGCCGCGGTACATCTTGCGACGAAGGTCGCGGTTTTCGGCAAACTGAAGCACGGGCAGGCGTGAAGGTGCATGGAGAGTGAAGATCCATTTGCCTTGTTGGCCGCGTGCAGCTGCAGTCTCAGCTGCAGTAGCAACAACGTTGGCGGGGATGCCGGCAAGTTGTGACTCGTCATCGACTACGAGTTCAAAAGCGTTAGTGGCTTCCAACAGGTTTTTGTTGAATTTAAGGTAAAGATCGGTGAGTTGGAGATTTAGTTTTGTAAGTTCAGCTTTACCTACAGAGTCGAGTAGAGCACCGTTGCGAACGAAGTTTTTATAAGTACGCTCTATGGCGCGACGCTGGGCTGTGGTGTACTCGACCGAATCGATGTTGTCATAGAGGTGTTTGACACGGTTGAACAGGCCTTCGTTCATCATCATGGCATCGCTATACTGCGATACCATAGGCATTGCTTTTTCGGCTATGTCGTTCATTTCGTCGCTCGAGTTAGACTCGCTCAGAGCACCGAATACGAGAGAAACACGTTCCAGAATCTTTCCCGAACGATCAAGAGCTATGATGGTGTTCTCGAATGTGGGAGTTTCGGGGTTGGCAACGATAGCATCGATATCGGCTTGAGCCTCCTTGATACCTGCTTCAAAGGCAGGCAGATAGTCGGTATATTGGATCGACTCGAACGGAGGAATTTCGTAGGGCGTGTCATAGCCCGCTATGAACGGGTTGACATGCTCTGTTTTGTTTGAGCATGATGTCATGGTCAATGCCGCGATTGAGGTCAAGGCCACGGCTGCCACTGAGGTTAATTGTTTCATAAAATATGGATGTGAAAATGATTGTCTTTTTTTGTGTGTTAAAAGTAAACACACACTTAGTCTCCCATTGTGCGAAGCAGTTCTTCGTTGTTGCGGGTGCGTTCCATGCGGTCTTTGATGAATTCCATCGCTTCGATCGAGTTACGGTCGCTAAGGAAGCGGCGCAGTATCCACATACGATTGAGAGTTTCCCCGTTAAGAAGCAAGTCGTCGCGTCGTGTGCTTGAGGACATGATGTCGACTGCCGGGAAAATGCGTTTGTTGGAGAGTTTGCGGTCAAGTTGCAATTCCATGTTGCCGGTGCCTTTGAATTCTTCAAAGATCACTTCGTCCATCTTGGATGAAGTCTCGGTCAATGCGGTTGCAATGATAGTGAGCGATCCTCCATTCTCAATGTTTCGCGCTGCACCGAAGAATCGTTTCGGGCGTTGCAGGGCGTTGGCATCGACACCACCCGAAAGTATCTTTCCTGAGGCAGGTGATACAGTGTTGTAGGCGCGTGCCAATCGTGTTATCGAGTCGAGTAGAATTACTACATCGTGACCACATTCAACCATTCGTTTGGCTTTTTCAAGCACTATACCTGCGATTTTGACATGACGTTCAGCAGGCTCGTCAAAAGTAGAGGCGATAACCTCGGCGTTGACGCTGCGAATCATGTCGGTAACCTCCTCCGGACGTTCATCGATCAGAAGGATCATTATGTAGGTTTCGGGGTGGTTTTCGGCGATAGCGTTAGCTATATCTTTAAGTAAAAGGGTTTTACCGGTTTTGGGCGGTGCGACTATGAGTCCGCGCTGACCTTTGCCTATGGGGGCGAACATGTCGACAACACGGGTTGAAATATTATCTGATTCGCCACCGGTAAGATTGAATTTCTCGTTGGGAAACAGTGGCGTAAGGTGCTCAAACGGAATGCGGTCGCGTATGAATTCGGGTGAACGTCCGTTTATGTGGGTGGCCATGTTCATCGGGAAATACTTCTCGCCTTCGCGTGGCGGGCGAACGGTGCATTCCACTACATCACCGCTCTTAAGTCCATAGTTCTTTATTTGGCTTTGAGTGATGTAGATGTCATCGGGTGAATTAAGGTAGTTGTAATCGCTTGAACGCAAGAAACCATATCCTTCGGGCATTATTTCAAGTACTCCCGAGGCTTCGAGATAATTGTCGAAGTTGTAGAGCGGTTCTCGCATCAAAGGTTGTTGCTGCTGTTGGTTATTCCGGTTCTTTTTGTTTTTCTTGCCTTGTCCCGGAAGTGGTTGACCATTTTGCTGGGCAAGTTGTCTTTGAGCCCCCGGTTCTTGTATTATAATTGGAGCTTGATTTATTGGTACTGCTACTTCCTCTTTTTCACGTTGTGAGCGAGGTACAAATCTACGGCCTTCGCTGCGTGGAAAGAATTGACCTAATGAAGAGTCTTTTGAAGGACGGAAGTCGCGATGCTGTTGCTGCTGTTGTCCTGCGGGAATATTGGAGTCGGTGGCTTGGCTTGGCTGAACGTCCTGTTGGGTAATTGTATCCTTTTGTTGATTCTCGGTACTGTCGGACGTTTTTTCTGAAACTTCGGCAGTTATAGCGGTGTTGTCAACTTGGGGATACTCGGCCGGTTGTGTTTCCTGTATGGTTGCAAGAGCCGCAGCCTCTGCAGCTTTCTGTGCATTAGACTTGCGGCCGCGACGGCGTGGAAAGTTGTTGACGTCGATATTGGCCGATTCGTTATTGCTGACTTCGTTTTGTTTGCTCTCGCTCGTTAATTCGGTATTGGTGAGTGAAGAGGCTGTGTCGATAATCGCGGGTTGTGCCGAGACTTGAATATCAGCGTTGTTGTCGGGCTGTTGATTCTTGGGCTTTCGTCCACGCTTGTTCTTTTGCTGATTATCGTTGCGATTTTCAGGGGTCGGTTCTCCGGGCTTTACGGGTAGCTCTGATGGATCGACCGAGTCAATGCGTGGCATTTCGAGCGGCTTTTCTTCGATAGCCGGGGCGGCTTGTGCTTTCTTTGGTTTGCGCCCGCGTTTTTTTACAGGAGTCTCTTGTCCGGGAGGGGTTGTGACGTTTTCAACCGCACTCGATTCATCGGGACGTGCGGTGGCTGTTTTCTCGGGTCGGTGACCTATGCGTTCACGTTTCGGGCGCTCTCTATCAGCTTTGCCATTAGCCATAGCCGAGGAGGCATGGTCGGCAGCTTGCTTATCAAGGATTCGGAATATTACAGCGTCTTTGTCGGCTGTGTTTATTTTTTTCAATCCCATCGATTCCGCAATTTTAGCCACTTCGGCTTCTGTCATTGCGGTTAGTTCGGCATAATTATACATATAATAAAAAATGTGGTTGTTGGTGTCGTGTAAAACACAGCGACACGCTACCATTGTAAAATCAAGACTTTATCGTCAAAATTTTAAAGGAGAAATAAATAGCTTATGTAATGTTTTGAGTTTAAGGGAAATCAATTGTTGAAACTGAAGAAAACCGGAAAAATTTTCGTCGAAAATTAAAATGATTACCGATTATATAACACAGTAGACAACTAATTGATCGCACAAAAGTAAAAAGAAGTTTTCTAAAATCCCTTAATTTAACACAAATTAACAAAAAATCCATTGTCAATGAAGTCATTAAGGAGCAACCAGAGTGTGCTGGATATGAAAATAAAAAAGGGTAAGCTATCTACATCGCACCGCTCAGCTCCCTACCGTTGCTTCGATCAAGACCTGGCGGAGTTCGGGGCGTGCTGGTCGTGTAGGACTTACCCGGCACAAAGGTACGAAATTTTTTTATTACACAATGCCTCGGCTCATGTTTTTTTTGTATTTTTGTATCATAATGAAAATATTCGCTTATGAACGAAATTAATAAATATGTCATCACGGTGGGGCGGCAATTTGGCAGTGGCGGCCGATTGATCGGTCAATCTATTGCAAATGAGCTGGGTATAGAATACTACGATAAGGCATTACTCGTAGAGGCAGCTAAGCATGCCGGGATGAGCCCTGAGCTATTTGAGCGAAAAGATGAGAAGGCTCCTTCGTTTTTTAGCGGAATGATGCCTTTGAATATTGGTTATAGCGGTTACTCATTGTATCCCGGAGGGTCATCGATCAGCGATGATGCGATATACAGGGCTCAGAGTGATGTCATACGTTCGCTGGCCGATCGCTCGTCGTGTGTGATTGTAGGTCGAAGTGCCGATTATGCGTTACGCGATCGCAGTAATGTTATCAACATATTCCTGCATGCTCCTATAGAGGTGCGTGTTAAGCGAATAATGGAGCGTGGAGATGCTAAAACCATCGACCAAGCCCGGCAACTCGCAGAGCGAACCAACAAGTTGCGGGCTGCTTATTACAATTTTTACACCGACAAGCGCTGGGGAGATGCCGCCAGCTATGATCTTACTATAGACTCGTCACTTCTTGACCCACCGGCTATCGTTGAACTTGTAAAACAATATGTGTCTAAACGCATCGGTATTCAGTTGAAATAATGAATGCAAAAAAACTATTTGAGTGGGGCCGACGGTATGTGACATTGCCATTAGTGGGAGTGGTTTGTTTTGTTGTGTACATGTGGTTTTTTAACGATGAAAACTCGGTGATGACGCGCATGGAATATCAAAACAATATTGATGATCTCAATGCAGAGATATCCTCCAATAATGACAGTCTTGAGTATTACCATCGTTTAAACGCATCGCTCGAGACAAACAGGGATGACATAGAGCGTATTGTAAGGGAACATTATCACATGAAACGGGATAACGAGGATGTGTATGTTTTCGAGTAATCGGTCTTTAAAATTTGTTGTCAGTCAAAATTCAAGTAAATTATGAAACAGGAAAAAACAAAATACACTACTGAGGAGCTGTTTGGCCGGGCTCCATCACCTTGGTTCGTAGCTATGGTGACAGTTGGCTTGCTCGCCATAGTGGTGGCTACTTTGGTGCCGCTTCTTAACAATGGGTTTGACCACCAATGGTACCGGTATTTATATGCCGTAGGCGCTGTCATGGTGTTGTTGGGTCGGTTGTTTACACCCTATACAGGGATTCATCAGCGCATGAAGCGACTGGCGCGTCTCGAGTCATGGAGCGGGATTTTTTTCTGCGTAGCAGCCTTTTTTATGTTTTATGATCCAAACAGTAATCGCGATTGGCTTGCGTTCACGCTTGCCGGTGGTGCGATACAAGTAATCGTGACTGTAATCTCGGCTTCAGTGGCAAAAAAAGCTCTAAAGAATTAATGGCAGGCGATGATAAAAGTTAGTGGCGTACACAAAAGTTATGGCAATCTCGAGGTGCTCCGTGGTATTGACCTTGAAATAAAAGCACGCGAGATCGTGTCGATTGTAGGTCCATCGGGTGCAGGCAAGACAACCTTACTACAGATTATCGGCTCGCTCGACAAGCCCGATGCCGGAAAAGTGTTGTATGACAATACCGATATTTACAGTATGGACGATAACCGATTGGCCGCTTTTCGTAATGCCAACATAGGCTTTGTTTTCCAATTCCATCAATTGTTGCCTGAGTTCTCACTTTTGGAAAATGTTGCATTACCGGCCATGATAGGTGGTTCTTCACGTGCTAAAGCGATGGATCGGGCCATGGAGTTGGTGACGTATCTTGGCTTGGCATCCCGGGCCAATCATCGTCCTTCTCAGCTTTCGGGAGGGGAACGGCAACGTGCTGCTGTGGCACGCGCATTGGTAAATCATCCTCGTGTTGTGCTGGCCGATGAACCTTCAGGAAGCCTTGACTCACAAAACCGCAGTGAGCTGCACGGGCTCTTTTTTGACCTGCGTCGTGACATGGGGCAAACCTTTGTTATCGTAACTCACGATGAGGCGCTTGCCTCTGATACCGACCGTGTGATCCACATGAAAGACGGCTTGATAGTTGGACAAACGGTTAGGCAACGGTAAACTTTCAGTTAAAAGCGGTCTCAAAACTCACTTCAAATCTTAATATAAGTCAAAAGTAAACAATCTCTTAAGCCCGATGAAGAAAAGTTTGTTACATATAGTGATAGCTTTGACGATAGCGTTGCCCTTGGCTTTGCTGTCAAGTGGTTGCCGTGACGGGAATATGAACGAAGTGGTGCCTACGACCTACGATATAGTGTGTTTGAACCAGGTATCCAAGTCGTTGACGGTGTTTACTCTAACCAAGCCGGGTAATCGGGATTTGATAAGCTATACTTTTAA
>CANOKG010000109.1 GCA_947566655.1 uncultured Muribaculaceae bacterium
GATACTTTACAAAGAGTTGTTACTGAGTCTGATTCGGTTGAAAATCCTCGCTTGCTCGATTCACTTGCAGTCGCGAAGGCTGACTCTATAGAATTGGCAAAATTTTGGAAACAAGTAGATAGTATACGTGCATTACTTGATAATGATGGAATTATCGATTCGCTGATCCATCGGATCAATTCAAAATCGTTTATAAATACCCAAAAAGTCACAACTGAAGACTTTGCTCTACTCTACTGCTTTTATTTTATGAAGCCTTATGATGAATGTATAGGCTATGGTGTTACCGGTACTATTGGAGAATTAATAATTGGATATCCCATTATTTTAGAAGGCTTTATCCGCTACATAAAGTTAGTTAAAAAATCAGATATCAATGTATATACACGTCTTAGAGATACATTATTATCGGGAGCTTGTATGGTTATAGGAGATAATTACGGAGAACAATCACAGGAATATCGAGGTAGTCAAAAAGGATATGATTACATGTTCTATAAAATTCCGGAATCAATTATTGCTCTATACGAGTTGCCGAGAGAACGTGAAACTATAATCAATGGTATCGAATGGGGACTTGATCTATCAACAAGCGATATATCCTGGACCGATGCTCATATATAAACACCATGAAGTAGTCTTTGATATTAAAAATATCGCCATGAGAAAACTTTATTTTACACTTTGCTTTGTTGTCACACTTGTTGCCACTAACTGTGGCAACAAGAATGTGCAACAGCCTATCGCTACTGTTCCGATTGAACAGATCAACAACGAGACGGTTGAAATAGTAACAGATTCAGTTACGGAGAGAATTCCGACCATAATTGAATACCCCACTTATCTTGAAATCGACGGTATTTATTATGATAAACACTTCTTTGAAGAGAGTATCAGAGATACTGTTATTGATGGATGCCATATGAAGTATGGATTAAAGGTGTCTTCTGATATCAAGGATATGATATACAAGGAGATACACTATGCAAACGGAGAAACTGGAATATTCAGGGGATATGGATCAATTGGATTTATTTATCGGAATAGTCCAAAGTATAACGATTCCACCTATATCTATATGGATGATCTGAGACCTTACATGATGGAAATAGATCAGATTAGAACTGATTACGATATTACTTCGGTTGATTTAGACTCGGTTAAAAACGACACTTTGGTATTTAGAATAATAGCGACGCAAATGGATACCGACTGCGGTTACATCTATCTACTTTACAAGATGGGAGAACGAGACTCGCTGGTGCTTACCTACGACGTTCTATGGTCGACAGAAGACGATGATCCCATATATTATGATTAATTTCAGGTTGGGGTAGACTACTGAGGCGTAGAAGGCCAATTGGAAGTTTTGTCAATAGTGATGCTTTTCACGTTATAGTTGGGATGAAAATTTGTAAAACCGGAGCTGATATTTTTATATTTCCAAATTTGTTAGTACCTTTGCGTGCAATAAAAATCCAAACACTATGTCATTTATTGCCGATAGGGTTAAGATGGATGGCTTGACATTTGATGATGTCCTCCTTATACCCGCTTATTCAGAAGTTCTTCCCCGCTGCGTTAATCTGCAGACCCGTTTCTCACGTAACATTACACTGAATGTTCCGCTCGTCTCGGCCGCTATGGATACTGTAACCGAGGCAAAGCTCGCTATCGCCATAGCCAGAGAAGGCGGTATAGGTGTAATTCACAAAAACATGTCGATAGAAGAGCAGGCCCGACAGGTGCATGCTGTTAAACGAGCTGAGAATGGTATGATCTATGATCCTGTTACCATTAAGCGCGGTAGCACTGTGAGAGATGCCTTGGCTATGATGGAGGAGTTCCACATTGGAGGTATACCTGTTGTTGATGAGGATCGCCTGCTTGTTGGTATAGTGACAAACCGAGACCTCCGTTTCGAGCGCGATCTTAGCCGTAAGATTGACGAAGTGATGACTTCTGAGAATCTGGTTACTACCAATACTTCGACCAACCTCGAGCAGGCAGCTCAGATTCTGCAAGAGCACAAAATTGAAAAACTGCCTGTAGTCGATAATGATGGTCATCTTATAGGTCTTGTTACATATAAGGATATTACTAAAGCTAAGGATAAACCCAATGCTTGCAAAGATTCACTTGGCCGACTTAGAGTTGCAGCCGGAGTAGGTGTGACAAACGATTCGATGGACCGTGTTGACGCATTGGTAGCTGCCGGCGTTGATGCTATTGTAATCGATACCGCCCACGGTCACTCTAAAGGTGTTATTGGGGTGCTGAAAGCTGTTAAGGCAAAATATCCTCAGATAGATGTAGTGGTAGGAAACATCGCTACCGGCGAAGCTGCACGTTATCTTGTGGAAAATGGTGCTGATGGTGTAAAGGTAGGTATAGGTCCCGGTTCGATCTGTACAACCCGCGTTATTGCCGGTGTGGGTGTTCCACAACTCACAGCGGTTTATGATGTAGCGAAGGCTCTTGAGGGAACCGATGTACCGTTGATTGCCGTTGGTGGTATACGCTACTCAGGCGATTTTGTGTAAGCTTTGGCTGCCGGAGCTTACTCGGTTATGCTTGGCGGAATGCTTGCCGGGGTAGAGGAGTCGCCAGGTGATACCATAATATATAACGGACGTAAATATAAGACTTATCGAGGAATGGGTTCGCTTGAAGCGATGGAGAAGGGTTCGAAGGACCGATACTTCCAGGCAGGCGAGACCGATACCAAGAAGCTTGTTCCCGAGGGTATCGCAGCCCGTGTTCCTTTTAAAGGATCTTTGTATGAGGTTGTTTACCAGATGCTTGGTGGATTACGGGCTGGTATGGGGTATTGCGGAGCCGAGAATATCGACAAATTGCACACCGCCAAGTTTACACGTATTACCAATGCCGGTGTGGCCGAGAGTCATCCCCACGATGTGGCGATTACGGCCGAGGCTCCTAACTACAGTGCCAATCATCAGTAAAATTCAGTAGATATAATAATATTGAAAAAAGTGCGTTATATATTCAGTCTATAACGCATTTTTTGTATATATCAAAAGTCAATGAAAAAGATACTGCTTTCGGCCACGTTGCTGCTATCGATGGGTAGCATGATGTTTGCGGCTAAACCTACAACCGATCCAGATAATCAGGTATTACTTACAATTGATAAAGCACCTGTAACAGTTGGCGAGTTTGAATATCTTTACAATAAGAATAATTCCCAACAAATGGTGCCGCAGACGATAGAGCAGTACCTTGATATGTTTATCAATTATAAACTTAAGGTCATGGCTGCCATTGAAGCGGGTATAGATACTACCGCCACTTTTAAAAATGAGTTCAATGGTTATGTCAATGATCTTGCACAGCCTTTTTTGACCGACAAGAATGTTGAACAACAGCTTATCGATAAAATCTATGATAGATTGAAGGAGGAGGTTAACGTCAGCCACATCATGATTGATCTCGGCATGACTCAGGCACAGGGCGATTTGAATAAAGCTGAGCTTGACTCACTGCGTGCTGTGATACTTGGTGGCGGTGAGACTTTTGAGGAACTTGCAAAGAAATATTCGATTGATAGGGCAAGTCGCGACAACGGTGGCAATATGGGCTTTATCACGGCAATGCGTTTTCCATATACTTTTGAAGATGCTGCATACGATACTCCAGTGGGGGAACTCTCTGATGTGATTCAAACCGGTTATGGCTACCATCTTGTAAAGCCTATTGAACGTCGTCAGGCACGAGGACAGTTACTTGTTCAGCATATTTTAAAACTTACACGCGGTATGTCGCCCGATCAGGTAGCCCGTAAAAAACAGGAAATAGATTCGATACACTCGCTATTGCTTGCCGGTGGTGATTTCGATGAAATTGCCACTCGGGAGAGTGAGGATCCGGGTTCGGCTCGACAGGGAGGACGTTTGCCTTGGTTCTCAAGCGGACGAATGGTGAAAAGTTTTGAAGATGCTTCGTTCTCTTTGGCTGATGGAGAGATAAGTGGAATAATAGAGACTGAGTATGGTTACCATATAATTAAACGTCTCGATTCAAAAACATTGGAATCAAAAGAAGCATTGACGCCTGCTATTAAAGAGGCATTATCACGCGATGGCCGAAGTGATTTGCCACGCCGCGCAAAACTTGATGAACTTCGTCAACGTTATAACTTGAAGATGAATCGTCCGGCTTTGGCAATGGTGGAGTCTGTAATCATGAATAACGGTGGTTATGATTCGGTCGTAATAAAACAGCTGTCGCCGATGGAGGCTCATCTGGCAACATTTGATGGTGGAGTTGCTGCCCAACTTAATAAGGTGGTAGGTCAAATACCTGAGTTAACCGGTGCTCCGGCTTCTGAAGCATTCAGAATCTTTATGGCAAAGGTCAATGAAATGATTGATAATTCGATATCAAATTATGCAATGATGGAACTGGCCCGGACTGATGCTGATTATCGCAACCTTATAAATGAGTATCGCGATGGAATCCTGTTATTTGACATCAGCGACCGCAATGTGTGGTCGAAGGCTAAGGAAGATACTGTAGGAATTGAAAAATGGTTTGAAAACAACCGCTCCCGTTATACTTGGCCGCAGCCCAAGTTCAGGAGTTATATTGTATTTGCAACCAGCGATTCAATTTTGTCGGCAGCCCACGACTATCTTGCGGCTAACGATATTGCAGGAAACCAATTGGCAGCAAAGTTGCGTCAACAGTTCGGCCACAATGTCAGGGTAGAAAGAGTTATAGCGTCTAAGGGTGAGAATAAGATTATTGATTATTTGGCTTTTGATGGCGAGAAGCCCGTGCAGCAAGGGAAGTGGATTGCCTATGAAGCTTACAAGCCGGTTATACTTGAAGCACCGGCCGAAGTGGCTGATGAGCGCGGTTTAATAACATCTGATTATCAGGCTTATCTCGAAGAACAGTGGATTAAGAATCTTAGGGCAAAACATAAAGTAAAGGTAAACAAAAAGTTGTTGAAATCGCTTTCTAAGCAAAAATCCAATGAATAACCTTAATTCAATATAAATGGGTTTATTCAATTACCGAAATATTAATTGTGCAGGACTGAAAGTGTTAATCTCTACACTTTTAGTCCTGTTGTGTTCTTGTGCTGAGAAAGACACCGACAGCGATCCCGATCTGTTGGCCCGCGTGGGTAAGCAGCGTTTGACGCGTGGTGATCTTGATAGGGTAATTACACCCGGTTTGACGCAGGAAGACAGTATTACATTTGCGCGTGCCTATGTGAAATCGTGGGTCGACCGGCGCGTAATGACCGAAGTGGCAACCCGTAATATACCCGATATGAAAAAAATCGATCAAATGGTCGATGATTATAGAAATGAGTTGATATCGTGGGAGTACAGCCGCCTTATGTTTGCACAGCATGGAACTGAAGCTATTCCCGATGACTCGATTGAATCGTATTATAAAAAGGAATCGCGACGATTTGTTTTGGTTCGTCCGGTAATCAAGGGTGTCTATATCAAGATAGCCGACAATTCACCAGCTCTCCAGCGTGTAAAGAAACTCTATAAATCGAAGCGCGATGCTGATATAGACCGATTGGAAAAGCAGGATCTGCAGGGTGTTATACACTATGACTATTTCCGTGATCATTGGGTTGACTGGGAGCAAATTGAAACTCGCATTCCCGGTGACTTTGGTTCGTCGGCCGATTTGTTTTTGTCTAACAATAAACACTACGAGATTTCGGCAAATGGGTTTACCCATTTGTTGGAAATAACCGAGTATCAGAAAAGTGGAACACCTATGCCCATCGAGATGGCGCGAGATCGAATAGTGAGAGAGTTATATAACCTGCACAGGGGTGAATATGATTCACGCCTTCGCCTTGACTTGCTTGGAGAAGGAATCGCCAACGGTACAGTAGTGATTAATACCCCTTTACAATAATAAGATGAGTTATGTGGGCTCTTCTACCAGATATCTTCATTTCTAAAAAAATGAATTTTAATGGTGGAAAAGTGTGAGATTTAACCGATTTTTTCGTAATTTCGCGCAGTTAAAGTACTCTCATTTAACGTTGAACAATATAAACCTCTATAAGAATTAGAAAATCATTCTAAACCAATAGATTAAACAAACATTATGAGTAAAGAAAAAAAATTCTTGACTTGTGACGGTAACCAGGCTGCTGCCCATGTGAGCTACATGTTCAGTGAGGTAGCGGCAATTTACCCCATTACCCCTTCGTCGACAATGGCTGAATATGTTGATGAATGGGCAGCGGCAGGTCGTAAAAACATCTTCGGTGAAACCGTTTTGGTTCAGGAGATGCAGTCGGAAGGTGGTGCGGCAGGTGCTGTTCACGGTTCACTCCAGGCTGGTGCGTTGACCACTACCTACACAGCTTCTCAGGGTCTGCTTCTGATGATTCCTAACATGTACAAAATTGCAGGTGAGCAGCTTCCATGCGTGTTCCACGTTTCAGCCCGCACACTTGCATCACACGCGTTGTCAATATTTGGCGATCACCAGGATGTAATGTCGGTGCGTCAAACCGGTTTTGCTATGTTGGCCGAAGGCTCGGTTCAGGAAGTTATGGATTTGTCGGGTGTGGCACACCTGTCGACCATCAAGAGCCGTATTCCTTTTGTAAACTTCTTTGACGGTTTCCGTACTTCTCACGAAATCCAGAAGATCGAAATGCTGGAGACCGATGATCTCGCTCCCTTGTTGGATCGCGAGGCTGTTGCCGATTTCCGCAAGCGCGCTCTTACTCCTGAGGCTCCTGTTGCCCGCGGTATGGCTGAGAATAGCGATGTATTCTTCCAGCATCGCGAATCATGCAATGGCGCCTACGAGGCTGTTCCTGCTATTGTAGAGCAGTATATGAAAGAGATCAGCAAAATCACCGGCCGTAACTATGACTTGTTCAACTATTACGGAGCGCCCGATGCCGATCGCGTAATCATCGCTATGGGTTCGGTCACACAAGCCGCTCAGGAGGCTATCGACCACTTGACAGCCAATGGTGAGAAGGTTGGTTTGATTGCTGTTCACTTGTATCGTCCGTTCTCGGCCAAGCACTTCCTCGCCGCTGTTCCGGCAACAGCTAAACGAATCGCTGTCCTTGACCGCACTAAAGAACCCGGAGCCAATGGAGAACCTCTGTTGCTCGATGTCAAGGATTGTTTCTATGGCAAGGCCGATGCTCCCCTTATCGTAGGTGGCCGTTATGGTCTCGCTTCAAAGGATACCACTCCTTCACATATTATCTCAGTTTTCGAGAACCTTGCGCTGCCTCAGCCTAAGGATCGCTTTACTGTAGGTATCATCGATGACGTGACTTTCACATCACTCCCCGCCAAGGAAGAGATCGCTCTGGGTGATCCCAGCACTTATGAGGCTAAATTCTATGGTCTTGGTGCTGATGGTACTGTAGGCGCAAACAAGAACTCGGTTAAGATTATCGGTGAAAACACCAATAAATATTGCCAGGCTTATTTTGCTTATGATTCTAAGAAATCGGGCGGTTTCACTTGCTCGCATCTTCGTTTCGGTGATAAGCCTATTCGTTCTACCTATCTGGTAAACACCCCCAACTTTGTAGCGTGCCACGTACAGGCTTACTTGCACATGTATGATGTAACCCGTGGCCTTCGCGACGGTGGTACGTTCCTTTTGAACACCATTTGGGAAGGTGAGGAACTTGCCAAGAACCTCCCCAACAAAGTTAAAAAGTACTTTGCCGACCATAATATCTCGGTTTACTATATCAATGCTACCAAGATAGCACAGGAGATAGGTCTTGGCAACCGTACCAACACTATTCTTCAAAGTGCTTTCTTCCGCATCACTGAGGTTATACCAGTTGATCTTGCCGTAGAGCAGATGAAGAAATTTATTGTCAAGAGCTATGGTAAGAAGGGTCAGGATGTAGTTGACAAGAACTATGCGGCTGTTGATCGCGGTGGCGAGTACAAGCAGCTGCCTGTTGATCAGGCCTGGTCACAGCTCACAGTAGAAGCTCCTGCC
>CANOKG010000110.1 GCA_947566655.1 uncultured Muribaculaceae bacterium
AGGGTACAACGGTTTTCGAGACCGTCCCGATCGACCACTCCGGCATCTTTCCTTTTAGTGTTTTGTTCGGGTTTTACGGGTACAAAGGTAGTTGTATATTCTGAATTGTCCAAATATTTTTGTCTATATTTTCTTTTAATATTTTTTTGTGGATTTTATAAGTTAAATTTCTTATTTTTGTAATTTGAATATTAACAGTCAAATATTTGCTTAATAATAAAAACAATATATACAATGAAGTTTAACGTATCAAGTAAGGCGCTGTACTCGGCCGCTTCGGCTGTGAGCAAGGTTATCAATTCAAAGAATGCGATGACAGTTCTGAATAATTTTTTGTTTACTATCGAGGATAACCGGTTGACAATTTGTGCTTCGGATCTTGAAAATACTTTGTCGGCAAGCATTGAGGTGTCGAATGTGGAAGGTGACGGTTCGTTCTGTGTTGATGCGCGCAGAGTAGTGGATTTGCTTAAAGAATTACCCGATATGGGAATTACATTCTCGATCGATGATGATACTTTGGCTATCGAGATCCTTTATCCGGGAGGTACGTTTAACTTTGTGGGTATGAATGGCAATGAATATCCACGCAACCGTGAAGAGAATCCCGATGCCCTGCGTGCTGAATTTGATATTCCTGTAGAAATGGTCTTGAAGGGTATTGACAATACAAGTTTTGCCGTGGGTAACGATGATTTGCGTCCTCAAATGATGGGTATACTGTGGGATATAAAGAACGATGGTATTACTTTTGTGTCGACCGATACCCGCAAGTTGGTGAAATATACCAATACAATGACCGCTCCCGGGTGTGAATGTTCATTTATATTGCCAATGAAGCCTGCCAATATCTTAAAGAATATTGTTGCAAAAGAGGAGACTGCACATTTCTTGATTGAACCAAAAAGTGCTACTGTGACAGTTGGCCATTATACTTTTAATTGCCGTTTTATCAAGGGTAATTTTCCCGATTACAACCGTGTGATACCTACAAATAATCCTTATGTCCTGACAATTGATCGTTTAGCTTTATTGAATGCCGTAAAGCGTGTGGGGGTTTTTGTTGATCCGAGCCATGGGTTGGTAAAGTTCAAGATTACGCCCGAGCAGGTAATAATGAAAGCTCAGGATAACAATTTCTGTACCTCGGCGAGAGAGGCTATGGCATGTGATTTTACAGGTACTGAAATGGTTATCGGATTCAGCGCACCTTATCTCATAGAAATCATAAGCACGTTGTCGACCGATCAAATACTTGTAAAATTGAGTGATCCAAGCCGACCGGGCGTTTTCCTTCCTCAGGAAGATGCTAAAGACAGTGAGCTGTTGATGCTATTGATGCCTATGACTGTACAGGAATTTTAAATAATAAGAGCTGATGCAACTGAATTTAAGAAAACCGATCATATTTTTCGATCTCGAAACCACCGGTACCAATATAATGCAAGATCGTATTGTAGAAATCTCGTTGATAAAGATCATGCCTAATGGTGAAGAGATTGAGTACACTAAACGCGTAAATCCCGAGCGCCACATTCCTGAAGAGGCTACAGCGGTGCATCATATTACCGACGAGGATGTTGCACAGGCGCCTACATTCAAGATGCTTGCCCGGGAGATAGCGGCTAAGTTTGAGGGGTCCGATATTGCAGGTTTCAACAGTAACCGGTTTGACATACCGATGCTTGCCGAAGAGTTTGCCAGAGCCAATGTCGATTTTGATTTTTCGAAACCACGTTTTATCGATGTTCAGACAATTTTTCATAAAAAAGAGCAGCGCACGCTGGTTGCGGCCTATCGTTTTTACTGCGGTAAGGAGCTTGACGGTGCACACTCAGCTAATGCCGATACGCGAGCTACTTATGAGGTTCTGAAGGCTCAACTCGATCGCTACGATGATCTGCCTAATGACATGGATGAATTGTCGAAGTACTCGGCTCCTAACCGAAATGTCGATTTGATGGGTCGTATTATACTTAATGATCAGGATATTGCGGTTATTAACTTTGGAAAATATAAAGGGAAACCGGTAATAGAAGTTTTTAAGCGTGATCCCGGATATTACAGCTGGATTTTGCAGGGTGACTTTGCCGGTGACACGAAGCGGGCATTCACCCGCTTCTATATGGAATCCAAGAAGTGATGAGGGGAAAGCATATAATATTAGGGATTACCGGAGGTATAGCAGCCTATAAATCGGCGTCGTTGGCTCGGCTGTTTGTCAAAGCCGGAGCCGAAGTCCAAGTTGTTATGACGCCGTCGGCCAAGGAGTTTATAACACCGGTAACTATGTCGGCTTTAACGGGGAAACCTGTTGTGAGCGAGTTCTTTACGGCTAATACCGGTGAATGGCATAGTCATGTTGACTTGGGATTATGGGCCGATGCTATGGTGATCGCACCTGCTACGGCATCATCGATAGCTAAGATGGCTCACGGAGTTGCTGACAACATGTTGATCACAACCTACTTGTCGGCAAAGGCTCCGGTCTTTATAGCGCCAGCCATGGATCTTGATATGATGGCCCATCCATCTACTGCCGCTAATTTGGAATTGTTACGTTCTTATGGTAACCATATAATAGAACCGGCCGAGGGAGAATTAGCGAGTCATCTTGTTGGTAAAGGTCGCATGGAGGAGCCTGAACGTATTTTTGATGTACTCTACCGCTTTTTTAACGATACCGATGAGCTTGCAGGTAAGAAGATTCTTATCACGGCAGGACCTACTTATGAGGCTATAGATCCAGTTAGGTTTATAGGTAATTATTCAACCGGTAAAATGGGATTTGCCATTGCCGATGCTGCCGCTTCGCGAGGTGCCGATGTGACAGTGGTGAGTGGCCCGGTTGATGTCAAGCCGTCACATCCTGATGTTAAGGTTGTTAAAGTTGAAAGTGCCCGACAAATGTTATCGGAGTGTGAGCGCTTGTTCCCTGAAGTTTCTGCCGCTATTTTTAGTGCGGCAGTTGCCGATTATGCTCCGGCAAAGCCTGAAAGAAGTAAGATCAAACGTGAGAATAGTGATTTTCGCAGTCTCGAGTTAGTAAAGAATCCTGATATTGCAGCCACTTTGTCGGGTCAAAAGCGTCCCGATCAGTTGACAGTGGGATTCGCGCTTGAGACTGATAATGAGACTGTAAACGCCATGCACAAATTGCAAAAGAAAAATCTGGATCTTATCGTGCTTAATTCCTTGCGTGATAAAGGTGCAGGTTTTGGGTGTGACACCAATAAAGTATCCATATACTCAACACGAGGCCTTATAGCCGATTTGCCTCTGAAATCAAAGCAGGAGTGTGCTCGCGATATTATATCAATTTTGTCAAAGTATGATCCGTATACTCATTAAATGTGTCTTCCTGTTCAATCTGTTATCTGCCATTAATCTTGGTGCGCAAGAATTGAATTGTACGGTAGAATTCAATACCGACCAGATCAATGGGTCAAACAAAAGTGTTTTCGAGACACTGCGTGAAGCTGTGACTGAGTATATGAATACCACGAAGTTCAGTAATGCTCAGATAATGGCTTCTGAGCGTATTGAATGTCGTATGTTTTTTACATTTAAGGATTATACAGATGGTATAATGTCGGGCGATTTACAAGTTCAATTGACAAGACCTGTTTATAATTCGAGCTATACTACCACGCTTATAAACTTCAAGGATACCAAGATTGACTTTTCTTATCAGGAGGGTGAGCCATTGGTGTTCTCTGAGAATCAAATGGAGAGCCAGCTCACTGCTATACTTAACTTCTATGCCTACCTGTTTTTGGCTGTAGATTTTGACAGTTTTTCACGTCATGGAGGTCAAGCGTTTTTCGACAGGCTGGCACAGATAGTGCAGATGGGACAGTCATCGGGCGAAGCCGGTTGGAAAGCGTTTGAAGACACAAAGAACCGAAGTGCGGTATTGGCATCATATACCGATCAATCGACTCAATGCATCAGGGACCTTTTGTATGAGTATCACCGCACAGGGCTTGACGAGATGTCGGTAAGTGTTGACAAGGGTAGGGCCAATATCACATCGACGCTCGAAAATCTCTCGACGGTTTACAAAGCCAATCCGATGTCGGTAGCACTTTCAATGTTTAAAGATGCGAAACTCGACGAACTTGTAAATGTTTATTCACAGGCTCCACAAACTGAACGCGAGAAAGTTTATGATATACTTTATCCTATATATCCGACCGAATCAAATCAGGTAGATCAGATAAAAACAGGTAAGACAAAGTAGAAATGATAGAAACATTGCACATATCCAACTACGCCCTTATAGATAATATCGATATAGCTTTCAAGCCAGGTTTCAATGTGATTACAGGTGAGACTGGTGCGGGTAAATCTATAATAATGGGGGCATTATCAATGTTGTTGGGGGGTAGGGCCGATTCAAAGGCTGTAAGGCGGTCAGATTCGAAGTCGGTGATAGAAGCGACTTTCAGAGTGGCTTCATATCCGGCTATCGAGGCTTACTGTAAAGAGAACGATATTGAGTGGGACGATACAAATTGTTGCATACTGCGGCGTGAGATTCTTCCAACAGGTCGTTCACGTGCTTTTATTAACGACACTCCGGTTAATATTGCGACATTGCAATCGGTTGCTGCCCAGTTGGTTGATATCCATTCCCAGCACCAAAATCTGCAACTTGCGTCTCCCCCCTATCAGTTGCAAGTGATCGATTCTATTGTGGGAGATAAGGCATTGACCGAACGATATGGCAAGTTGTATAATGAATATCGAAAAGCGCTCCACAGCTATAAAGTTCTTAAACGCGAGATGATAAGCAACAAGAACGATGAAGAATACATGCGTTATCAATTATCTCAACTCCAAGAGTTGAATCTTGTTGCGGGAGAACTGGAGGAACTTGAAAAGGAGCGCGAGTTGATGGCTAATTTGACAGATGTAAAGGCTTCGTTAACGGCTATTACCGATGACTTCTCTGATGGTTCGCCCTCGATTTTATCGTTATTAAAAAATGTTGAATCAAATGTTGCTGAATTGGTACAGCTTGTCGATGATGCTCCTCAGTTGTTGGAGCGCATAGAGTCGGTGCGTATTGAGACCCGGGACTTAGCCGACACGTTCAGTCAACTTGATAGGGATATCAATGCCGATCCGGCTCGACTTGAAGAAATAGAGCAACGGCTTAACGATATTTACGAGCTTGAGCGAAAACATCATGTTGATAGCGTGGAACAGCTGATTGAAATCAGGGAGAAACTACGAGAGCAGCTTGATAATGTAGCCAATGCTGATGACCGTATACAACGCCTTGAGGAATTGGCCAAGCGTGCCAAGCGTGCGGCTTTAGACTGTGGAAAAGAATTATCTGATGCGCGCACGTTGGCGGCTACCCGTTTTGCCGAAGAACTAAAGAATCGGGCTATTCCGCTTGGCATGAGAAACCTGCGATGCCAGGTGTCAATAACCCAAGGCGAACTTACCCCGACAGGAATCGATTCAATCGAGTTCCTGTTTGCCTTTAATAAGAATCAGCCGTTAATGCCTGTAGGGGGTACAGCCTCTGGAGGAGAGATTTCGCGGCTCATGTTGTCGTTAAAGTCGATAGTTGCCGACAAGATGCAGTTACCGTCCATAATATTTGACGAAGTTGATACCGGTGTCTCAGGCGATATCGCAGCCCGAATGGGGCGTATGATGGATTCAATCTCAAAGAACATTCAGGTGATAGCAATCACCCACCTGCCTCAGGTAGCAGCTTTGGCTTCATCCCAGTATAAAGTGTATAAACAGGATACCGAAGATTCTACCACCACGCGCATAGTAATGCTATCGCCCGATGAGCGCATCGAGCATATTGCAGCTATGTTAAGTGGCGACAGTATTGATGATGCAGCCCGTGCGAATGCCCGGTCGCTGTTAAATAGAAAAACCGTTAACAATTAATAATATATGACCGACTATATATATGGCCTGCGCGCCATCATCGAGGCAATCGATGCAGGAAAGGAAGTTGACAAGATATTTCTTAAAAAGGATCTCTCCGGAGATATAGCGTCAGAGCTTTTTGATCGTGTAAAACAGTTGCGTATCCCGGTTCAACGAGTTCCGGTGGAGCGTCTTAACCGCATAACCAGAAAAAACCATCAAGGGGCTATAGCAATGCTATCAGCTGTTACTTATCATCGGCTCGATCATCTTGTTCCGCAGTTATATGAAGAAGGTTTGTTGCCGTTTATCGTTGTTCTCGATGGTATAACCGATGTTAGAAATTTCGGTGCTATAGCACGTACATGCGAGTGTGCCGGTGTAGATGCAATAGTCATACCTGAACATGGAAGTGTAAGTGTAGGTGCTGATGCGGTGAAAACTTCAGCCGGTGCCCTTCACCATTTACCTGTATGCCGTGAACGATCGGTTAGGGGAGCGGTGAAATTCCTGCGGGAGAATGGTTATAAAGTAGTGGCAGCCAGTGAAAAAGCCGATATAAATTATACACAGGCCGATTTTACCGGTCCTGTAGCTATCGTGATGGGTGCCGAGGATGTAGGAATCGATCCCGAGGTAATTAAACTATGTGACACATTTGTTTCAATTCCCATGTTTGGAAAGATCGGGTCGCTGAACGTCTCGGTTGCGGCAGGAGTTATGATGTATGAGGTTGTGAGACAGAGACTTCAAGCCGATATGGAAGTAATTTAATCACATTATATATAAAAATATGAGTAAGATAGGTACAGTATTAAGCCCCATCGCGCGCCGTGCACTTTTGCTGGGCAGTGGAGAACTTGGAAAAGAAGTGGCTCTCGAACTTCAACGTTATGGTGTTGAGGTGATAGCATGCGATAAGTATCCCAATGCGCCGGCCATGCAGGTAGCTCACCGCTCTCACGTTTTTAACATGCTTGATCCGGTTGAGCTGCGCCGTGTGATAGAGCTTGAAAAGCCCGACCATATTATCCCTGAAGTCGAGGCTATTGCTACTCCCGTATTATTGGAATTGGAAAAAGAGGGTTACAATGTGACTCCTACCGCTAATGCGGCATGGCTCACCATGAACCGTGAAGGAATACGTCGTCTTGCCGCAGAGCAACTTGGTGTCACTACATCGCCTTACCGTTTTGCGACCACTCGAGAGGAGTTTGACGAAGCTATCAAGGAGATCGGTATTCCATGTGTGGTTAAACCTATTATGAGTTCGTCGGGTCATGGACAATCCACTGTTAAAAGCGAAGCCGATATAGAAGGTGCTTGGCGTGAGGCTCAGGAAGGCGGACGCGCCGGCGCCGGTCGCGTCATTGTAGAAGGATTTGTTGATTTTGACTATGAGATAACATTGCTTACCGTGCGTTCCAAGTCGGGTACAACCTATTGTGAACCTGTAGGTCACATTCAGGTTAACGGTGATTACCGTTATTCTTGGCAACCTCAGCTTATGTCGACAGCCGCACTTGAGAGTGCAAAAGAGATAGCCAAGAAAGTTACAGATGCACTCGGCGGTTATGGTATCTTTGGAGTCGAGCTCTTCATTAAAGGAGATAAAGTTATTTTCAGTGAGGTTTCGCCTCGTCCTCATGACACCGGTATGGTAACGATGATCTCGCAAGATATGAGCGAATTTGCATTACACGCACGTGCCGTATTAGGTCTTCCTGTTCCAGCCATTCGTTTTTATGGACCTTCGGCATCGCGTGCTGTAGTAATCGAAGGTGATACTAACCGCTTGGAGCTTTCAAATCTAGACGAAGTTGTTGCTGAATCGGGTGTGCAGATTCGCATTTTTGGAAAGCCGGAAATCAAAGGCCATCGTCGCATGGCGGTTATTCTTGCTACTGATGAAACAGTAGAGGCTGCCCGAGCGAAGGCCGACCGTGCTTATGCCAAGCTTAATGCAACGGTACTACCACGAGAGTAATAGCGAAAACAACATTAAGAGTCTGTTTACTTTTAACACACTAAAATAGTTATATTAATGAACGAGTGATTA
>CANOKG010000111.1 GCA_947566655.1 uncultured Muribaculaceae bacterium
TAACAAGGTTCTCGACCTCATCGCTCACATGAAGAAAGTAAACGGCTAATAAACAGCCCGCTTACATAACACAACAGGCCTGTATCGAAGCTTAGATACAGGCCTGTTTTTTTATATACGCCGAGGGCCACTATTCCGCATTCCAACCAAAATCGGCCGGCGGCTGAGAATCAAATCGGTAGTTACGGCCATCAAGAGGGAAGGTGAATGAAATCGAGGCGGCATGGAGATAAAGGCGCTCGGCCGATCTCTTAACGTTCCGGCCATACAGCCGGTCACCAATAATAGGCATTCCGAGACCTTGTTCAGAGGCAGCATGCAGGCGCAACTGATGAGTGCGCCCGGTGAGCGGATGAAAAACCACACGGCTATGCCCACCAACGTGGGAATCAATAAATTCATATTCGGTCACCGCCTCTTTACCGTCTTCAACATCAACACGTTGACGTGGCCGGTCAAGCCAATCGGGAGACAGAGGCAATTCAATACGTCCGCTTGCAGATACCCCTCTCTTCTCATAATCTCCATCAAGAACAGCCACATAGGTTTTATCAACTCTACGTGCAGCAAAAAGAGATTGCATAAGTTTATATACATGCTCGTCGAAAGCCGCGATTATCAAGCCTGAGGTATCCTGATCAAGACGGTGTACCATCTTTACCGGCCGGTGATTGCCATATCGGTCGTTAAGCCATTGTTCTACCGATATATCGGCTCCTTTTCCCGGCACCGACAGCATACCGCTCGGTTTGTCGACCACACAGAACCACCTGTTTTCGAATATTATTGAAGGCTCACAATGTTGCACCCGACAGAATTCAGAGCCAAGCGGAGGCTCTATTTCAAGTCCGGCAAGCATCCATCCAAGTAACGGACGGCACTTTCCACGACAAGCCATATAATACTGCCCATGAACCCTAATCTCCCCCTCACGCGGTTTTCCATACCAATACTCGGCCATCTCAACAGGTTCCCAGCCTTGCCGATAGGCCGCCTGCAATAGTTTTGGAGCACAACATTCACCGGCCCCCGATGGCGGGACTTTGGCCGGGGTATCGGCAAAAATCTCAAGCAGGCTCTTTTCCTCTCCACGCCCATTGAGCACTTTGAAGTTAGAGAACAGCCACCGCTGGAGAGCTTCAGAGTCGGAACGTCGTTTTTCCTTTAGCACGGCAAGACGTTCCTTTGCCAGCTCCAATTGAACACGGAGTGGCTCAAGCTCTGTTTCAACACTGCATTTAAGGCGTCGCAGCTGAGCTTTTTCAAATTGGCTTTGCCTGATCATGTCGGCCAATTCTGAATCACTGACGTTACCACCGGCTCGCCTGGAATCGCGCTTGAGTTTCGATAACCTGCACTGCTCCTTATACTCGGAGATCATGCTATCAAGATTAGATTTAGCGACATCGAAGTCTTGTTTTGCATCGGCCAATACGGTTTGCTCAAACCGTGCAATTTCCAAACTCTGTTGTGATATTTTGGCTTCCTCGGTCTTGAAATAGCCATCGGGCTGCAAATAATCAAAAACAGGTGGCACAAAGTCCCCGCAATAAAAGCCATTAGTGCCCAGTTGACCCGAAAAAGCATACAGCGTGTGCAGCCCGCCCGACTTATCAACAGCAATCAAGACCCCCAACATTTTACCTGATTCAAGCTCTCTGACTATGTTGTTCCCAATAGATGAAACACCCGATTTAAGCACCTCAATATGTTCAAGCAACCTGTCAAAAGCTTCATTACAAGCCCGGCTTGGTGTATAATCGAAAGGATTGTTCATATCGGTTATAATAAAGGCGCGACCATCCAATAGCCGCGCCTCATGTTGTTTTTGATGATATACCTCTTTTACCTTATGGGTGAATGGGCATTACTCAGAGAAGTCTTTTATAAGTTTTTGGTTGGCTTCTCTAACTTTATCCTCATTGACTTTTATCACTTTGCGGTCGTAGGTGATAAGGCCGTTTATCTCTTTCTCCACATCGGTGGTCTGGGTATAGACGGCTCCGGTATAGGCGATTTTAGAAAGATCGTAGAGAATGTCGATGTAGCGTAAATACTCATCGGTAACCTCCTCGGGAGTCTTAAATTGTACATATCCCCAGTTGCGGTCGGGCGCCCACAGGTGACCTTCAAGGGCCAAACCTATACCGCCAAATTCACCGATCACGTTGGCTCTGGTATCATCGAGCAGATAAATGCGCGGAGCGGGATAGTTGTGTACATCCAATATATCACCGCAAGCGAAGAAGTTGCCACCGCTCGACGAGTTGACAAGACGTGAAGGATCGTAGTTTTTAGTCCAGTCGGTAATCTCTACGGTGTTGTACTGGCCCCATGCCTCGTTGAACGGAATCCAACATACTATGCTTGGATAGTTATGGAATTTATCCATTATCTCTTTCCACTCTTCACGGAAAATGCGGTCGCTCTCGGGTGATCGTTTTGGCTCTTCGCCTTTGAAATAGGTGCGGTTTTGCCAACGGGATATACCGAGATCGGCGCTTGGCATGTCTTGCCACACGAGAATACCGTTACGGTCGCAGTATTCATACCATAAGGCCGGCTCAATCTTGATATGCTTGCGAATCATATTGAATCCAAGATCTTTAGTCTTATCAATATCATAGATCATAGCTTCGTAGGAAGGAGCGGTGTACAAACCATCGGGCCACCAACCCTGATCAAGAGGGCCATAGTGGAATATATTCTTATCATTAAGTGTGAAACGCATTACGCCTGATTTATCGCGACGCATGCCTACCTTACGCATAGCTGCATAGCTGTCGACGGTATCGACAACCTTGCCATTGTCTACAAGCGATACCTTAAGGTCATAGATGAATGGATTCTCAGTGTCCCAAAGTTTCATGTCGGCAGGCATAGCTACTTCCATGGGAGTGTTGGCAGCGGCAGCGGCGGTAGCAACTACGGTGCCATTGTCGAGGACTTCAACCTTTGCAAGTCCATTGCTGGCGGCAACATCCACCATGAGTTTACGGCCATCGACATCGGGGGTTATCTTTATCGATTCTATATGATTGGGAGCTACCGGCTCAAGCCATACGGTCTGCCAAATTCCGGTAACAGGTGTATACCAGATGCCATCGGGCGATGTCACCTGTTTACCTCTGGGTTGCACACCCTTGTCGGTGGGGTCATAGACACGCACTGTGAGTTGGTTCTCACCTTTCACAAGTGCATCGGTAATATTGAAGCTGAAAGGAGCGTAGCCACCGGTATGCGTGCCAACTTCTACACCGTTGACCCAAACTGTTGTTTTCCAGTCAACTGCATCAAAATTCAACAACACGTCTTTGCCACGCCACGAGTTAGGGACCTTGAACGAGCGTTCATACCACAGCACGTTATCGGTACCTACGGTCTTGCCTACACCCGAAAGTTGAGACTCTACAGCAAATGGTACCAGAATTTTCCCTTGGAATTGAGACGGAGTATTTTCGTTTTTAGGAGTGATGGCGTAATTCCATTCACCGTTGAGGTTCATCCACTCGGTGCGCTTCATGTTGGGACGCGGATATTGCTGCCACACATTTTCGGGAGTCACTTCTTCGGCCCACTTTGAAACGATTCTGGAATCATTATCGGCTGCCGATACTGTCGTGGCAACAAATAACAACCCAGCTGTCAATGTTAAAGAAAATTTGTTCATAATTAATTATTGGGTAGTTAAAGTTCTTTGATTTTCACATTCTTGAACCACACTTCGTCGCCGTGGTCCTGCAACAGTATGTTACCCTCGGTGTGGTTTCCGAAGTTTGGCCAATTACGATACTTACTGTATGCCACAAGAGCGTTCCACATCTGGTTGTTGCGGTCATATTCCAGCAATTTCTCGCCATTCAGCCAATGCTCCACGTGGTTGCCTTTCACGATCACAACAGCAGTATTGAAGCCATTGATATCAAACGGCTTCTTCACGGGAGCTGGGATAAGGTCATAAAGCGAGCCGAGTTTGCGGTTTCCTTTCACTCCGAGTTTGGCATCGGGATGGCGCTGGTCGTCAAGAATCTGAAATTCACAGCCTATGGCCGAGCCCTCGCCCTTGTTCATGTCGGGCTTCACAAAGTATTTGATACCGCTGTTGGCTCCCTCAGTAATCTTGAAGTCAACTGACAAAATGAAGTCCTTATATGTGCGTGTTGTCACTATATCGCCGCCATTGGTCGATTCGCCGCCATCACCGGGCATCACTTTCAGAATACCATCCTCTATCACCCAACCGTGCTCGGGAAATGTATCAAGCCTGGCTCCACGCCAGCCGGCGCTGTCCTTACCGTTGAAAAGAAGTGTCCAACCATCGGCTATCTCCTCGGGCGACAACTCGTTGTCAATCTTATTCACCTGAGGTGCAGTGGTGGGTGTGAGATATTTCTCCACATCTTCAGTGCAGATGCGTATATCTCGCCACGATGCGGTCTTGCCATTCTGTACAGGATCGCTGATCGAATGCACTTGCAGGGCTATGAATCCCTCAGGTATCGCATTGTCCCACAGATTGACGCAAGGCACACCGTTTACCCAGGTACGAATAGTGTTGCCACAAGCCTCGATGCGAGCCTTATTCCACTGATTGCGCTTGAATGCCGACTTGGCAGCGATATTTTTGGTGAGAGGATAGAGCCACATGCGACCGGCTTCATCATATATACCTCCGGTCCACGCCCGATCTGACGGATCCATTTCAAACTGATAGCCATGCACACGACCGTTTTGGAAATCCTTTGTACTCAGACTGCGGAATTGCACGCCCGAGTTTATTTCGTTGTCAAGCTTGAACTCAAACTCAAGAATGAAGTCTCCGTAATTTTTCTTTGTTGCGAGAAATGTGCTGGGGCTATCGGTCTTGTACACGCCCACGATAGCGCCGTTCTCTACTTTGAATTCTGCATTACCATTAAGTTTCTTCCATCCACTAAGATTCTTCCCATTGAAAAGAGGTTGCCAATTTTGTGCCGATACACCAAGGGTGCAGAGCAAGCAAACCAAAAGCAGTATCTTCGATTTTTTCATGTTCAGTCAGTTATAATTTATTTAAAGGCTATTAAAATTATACGAGTTTATAGAAATCTTCCCATCCCTTACGCGGTGGCATACCCGACAGTAGCGCGTTGGCAAACTCGTTGTTGGTAAACCGTTTGGTGTGAGCATCAAAATATAACTTGGTATTGAGGCGCTGTGCAATGACACCGAGGCAGAACACCTGGCTCAGCACACCATTGATCTCAAACGGTGATCGGGTCTTCTCCACTCCCTGACATGCACGCAGGAAGTTCACATAGTGATTTGACGTACTCTTGGGCACCTCGGGCAAACGGCTCTGGATATCCATGGCGTTGGCCGACGGAATGATCGAAAGGGTGCTACCGTGACTGCCTCCTTTGAATGTGAGGTCGCGGCCATAGATTATCTTACCGGGATTAAGCTTGCTCACGGGAGTATTGCCTTGGTTTGTGGCCGGGACATCGGGGTTGTATTCCGATGCACCGTAGTTGGCTGGCAACGGTGGCAGATTGTCGAGACCGTCATACCATGTAATGTCGCATGGAGGCATGCTGCCACGCGCCGGAAAGCGGAATTTAATTGTTGACGAATAGGGGAAGAAATAGCTGTTGTGCCCCTTGGCATATTCCATGTCCACCTCATAGGGAAGTCCTAACTCAAGGAACTCATGGGCAGTGTCGACAAGATGTGCTCCCCAGTCACCGAGCGCCCCCATACCGTAGTCATACCAGCAACGCCAATTACCCTGGTGATACTTGTCAGAAAAACCGTGATAAAGAGACGGGCCTGTCCATGTGTCCCAGTCTATATCTTTAGGCATTGGCTCGCCTCCGGGCATCTGTATTATGTTTGCATCGTAATTATGCCAACGACGTGGATTGTTCATGTGGGCGGAGATAGCGGTAATATCGCTGATAATGCCGGCATCTTTCCATGCTTTGAACTGGAAATAGTTGGCCTCTGAATGGCCTTGGTTACCCACCTGAGTGACCAGATGGGGATTGCGTCGCGCCATCTCCATCATCATCTCCCCTTCAAGGAAGGTGCGGCACATAGGCTTCTCCACATAGATATGCTTGCCGTGTGACAAAGCCATCATGGCAATAGGAAAATGCATGTGGTCAGGTACAGAGGCACACACAGCATCGAAGTCGCCGGCAGCCTTCTCAAACATTTCACGGAAATCGCGGAAACGCTTGGCCTTGGGATACATATTCATCACCTTTTGGGTGTGGGTGGCACCCATATCGATGTCACACAACACCGTCACATCCACCATTCCGGTCTTTGCGAACTCGTCGATGTTCTGCTCACCACGGTTGCCGATACCGATGTAGGCGATTTTCACTTTGTCTTTTTTGGCCGAATCCCACTCCTTTGATGTAAGGGGGGAGGCCATGGCTTGTTCCACACCACCAAGAGCCAGCGACACTGCCGACACGCCCACGGTTTTCAAGAAATCTCTTCTGCTTGTCATGGTAAAATATTATATTTTTTTGTAAAAAAGTATAGAAGTCATACCCGCCCCGGCAATGCCAGGATTGCGTAGGAATACGATTCCGCCCAATCCCTTTATTCCATGACTATAAGAAATTTATAATGCCGGCATCCAAATTTCGGGTGCACGCATGACTGATTCTGCAACAAAGTTAACATTTATTTTTATACACACAAAATGCCACGCTTCACCAAAGGCAAATTTTCAGCCACATAACTGAGTATCTAACGCCTCAGATACTCCTTATTCCTTACCAAATGGAGCGATGATGGCAGCGTGTGCAGCTTCCTGAGCAATGCGCGCCTGTTCGGGTGTCATTCCTTCAGGAATGAAGCTGTTGCCTATGACACTTTCGCCAAATATCGCTTCATACCATGTGCAGGAAGCTATGTAACGGCCTATGGTAAGGTCAAGATGATAACCGTCGCGGGTGAGGTCATCATCGCCTGAGGCTATACGGGCGTTCTGGATGGCCATGCCCGAAGGTATTATAAATGTCAACAAGGGATTATCGGCCATAGCTCGACTCGAGGCTACCATTATAGAGTCGAACATGGTTTGCTGGTTGCAATTGTAGTTAGGAAACTCAGAGTGCTGCGAATCGGTGGCATAAGCCCAGGTCTGATGCCACGCCAATCTGGTCTTATCGGGTGTCAGACTGTCGATATAGGCTATGAGGGGAGTGAGGTTGGAGTATGAACCGTATTTACCCGACACACCGCTTGCCTGCTGTAATGTCACAATATCCCAATCATCGCTGTTTATTGCAGAGCCAATGCGCACATTGTTAGACTCGATGATATCACCGTTGAGACCAATGCGGAAAAACCGATAGTCGGCAGAATTGGCTTGTGTGTTCTTGAAGTGGCGGTCAATAGGACATCCACCTATCGACAGGTTGCCAACAATCACTTTTTTACCGGCAGCGTCACAGATGGAATGAAAATAGCTGTTGAGGGCGTCTTCAGAGAAACTGTTGCCAATGGCAAGAATGCGTGTGACATCGTCGTTTTTTTCGGCATTGGAAGCAGTTGATTTACCCGTGCAGGATGAGAAAGTACACATCACGGCTACAGCCGCAGCAGTTAGAATAGCATGTAATCGCATGACAATCGGTTAAATTTTGATTTACATGCAAATTTACAATAAAAAAATGCGATTTAGAAATTATTTAGTACAATCGTATACATCGCTATGAGAATTTCATTTACCAAGTACTCAAAAATATTTTGAGGTGGGTGTAAATTTTTACCGACATTTTGCGTTGATTACATCGAGTTTCCTGCCCCAACTATCCAAGAGGCAGAAGTAAGATATACATATCGAATACCAGAGCAGGAAAATATTTGAAAGGCAGTGCAGATTATACTTCGCCGCTTTCGGACATTGGTGGATGCCCCCATAC
>CANOKG010000112.1 GCA_947566655.1 uncultured Muribaculaceae bacterium
GACTCGAACCCCCACGTCCTGAGACATTAGATCCTAAGTCTAACGCGGCTACCATTACGCCACATGCGCTCGTGTGGTTTTGATAGTGCAAATTTAGGAACTTTTGTCGAGACTGCCAAGCGTTGGTGCGTTAATTTTTTAATCGAGTGCTTGACTTTGTGGTAATTGGTTGAATAGTAGTGCTATATGATTATACTATTTGATAGCCGGCTGCTTCGAGCGCTTTGCGAATTTGTTGAATATGTTCATTGTTGCGTGTCTCGAGTTCAACGTGGAGTTCACAACTGTTTATTCCTTTGGAGTTGGTGCGGCCATGGGTTACGCTTAGTATGTTACCACCTTGTTTACCTATGATGTCACATACAGCCGATAATTGACCTGGCTTGTCGTTGAGGTCGAGTGTGAGATTGTAGATTCGTCCGCTTTTGGTCAAGCCACGTGTAATCACACGGTTAAGAATGGAAACATCGATGTTGCCGCCTGATACTATGCAAACTACTTTCTTACCTTGTATGGGGAGTTTGTGGAACATGGCTGCCGCTACCGAAACGGCTCCTGCGCCTTCAGCTACAAGCTTCTGTTTTTCGATTAAGCCAAGGATTGCGGCAGCTATCTCGTCTTCTGAAACAGTTACAATTTCATCGACATATTCGCGACAGGCTTCATAGGTGAGTGTGCCGGGTTCTTTTACGGCAATGCCGTCGGCTATTGTAGAAACGTTGTCGAGGCGAATGCGTTCCTGTTTATTTATAGAATCGACCATGCTGGGAGCTCCGGCAGCCTGTACACCATAAACTTTGATGTCGGGGCGCAGGGTCTTTACGGTAAATGCTACGCCGGCAATCAGTCCGCCACCACCCACGGGCACGATAATTGCCTCTACATCGGGCATCTCCTCAAGAATTTCAAGGCCTATGGTTCCTTGCCCGGCTATGACCAATGGATCATTGAAGGGGTGAACGAATGTGTAGCCCTCTTTATCACGTAGTTCGATAGCTTTGTTGTAGGCATCGTCATAGACACCGTCAACAAGACACACTTCGGCTCCGAGAGCCTTGGTGGCTTCAATTTTTGACAATGGAGCTCCGGCCGGCAAGCAAATAAGTGCTTTGATACCGTTGCGGGAGGCTCCGAGTGCTACTCCTTGAGCATGGTTACCTGCCGAGCATGCTATCACGCCTTTAGCTTTTTCTTCATCGCTAAGTTGTGAAATCTTGAAGTAGGCGCCACGCAGTTTAAATGAGCCTGTGTGTTGAAGATTTTCGGGTTTAAGATAAACCTGTGAGTCGGTAGCAAGTTTTGTCGGACCGATGATTCGAGGGTGACGAGCCACATCCTTGAGTACCTGTTGAGCGCGGTACACTTCGCTTATTTTCAGTTCTTCCATAATGGGTATGCTGTGACAAATTTTTCTGCAAAATAACCTCAAAAAAATCGTTTATGCAATAGTTGGCCCAAAGTTTTTTAGCGGGAAGCGGGCTGGAGTACGAGAGGGTAAGGCGGTTTGGTTGTAACAGTCTGTTTTCTTATGAGTTCGCTGCAGAGTTGAATCATTTCGGCTTTGCTGCCGCTGTTGATAGCTACGTAGTAAAGAGGCTCACGAGTTGAGAGTATACAAGCCTCAGTGTTTCCATTGTCGACAAGACGTTGGCACATCGACTTGGCATTGAATATCTGTTTGAATTGAGCTACAATTATATAAGCTTCCTGAAGTGATTTGGGGCCTTCGTTGTTGACAAGGGCTACATGTTGGCGTTTTATGGATATCGTGTCACCGTTCCACACGGTTGTAGACCCCGATGCTTCGCGCCTTATTTTATCGTATACAGTATTATCGATCCCTGAGGTGGTGTCTTGTTTACGTGACACAGCGTGCTCATAGGCTGCTTTGTAGTTTGCTTCATTCGTGCGGCAAGCTGTGAGTAATAATGCCGAGAGGAAGGTTATAATCAGTACATTTTTCATATTGTTAAGAGTATGTTTGAAATTAATTCGTATTAAGATTGAGAGTCAATTTTGAGATATTTTTTTAACATAAAGAGGGAGTGTAGCGAGCTACACGACCGATGCACGTTAGAAAAATAGCCAAAATGGGCCTCAAGATTAATGCGAAACATATTCATATAATCACTCATTCTTTAATATAACTAATTTCTGTGTGTTAAATTCAAACATACTCTAAGTCGTTAATTTTATACCGCCAAGCTCAATAACTTCAAGGTCGCGCATGTTACCGTTGTCGATTACAAGTTTCACCAGAGTGCGCTGTTTCTGCCAGCCATGATGTCCGGCAGCTCCTGGATTGATGTGGAGGCAGTTAAGTTCGCGGTCATATATTACTTTAAGTATGTGGCTGTGTCCGGCTACGAAGAGTGCCGGACGATGTTCTATTATCAATCGTCTGATGCCGGGGGCGTAGCGCTGAGGATATCCGCCTATATGGGTCATTATAATTCTAACACCTTCGACTTCAAATAGTTCAAGCTCGTGACAACGACGCCTTACAATGCCGTTGTCAATGTTGCCATGAACTGCTCTCACCGTGGGGCATATGCCTTCGAGTCGCGCAATGACGCTTATGTCGCCGACATCGCCGGCGTGCCAAATTTCGTCACAATCTTTGAAATGTAGGGCAAAGCGGTCGTCCCAGCACGAGTGAGTGTCGCTCAGAATACCTATTTTCTTCATGAAAAATAAACGGGCGCCTAGGATGGGGCGCCCGTTGTATTAGAGATTGATAATTACTTTTTAAGATTTAGTTTGCGGGCTATCTCTTTTGGAATGGCATCGCGATGAACGAGAACGTTCATTGTTTTGGCCAGGAAATAGGGCTCTGAAACGTAGATGTATCCGCCATATATCTGATTGTCGGTCCATGAGTTGCGCACCTTGTAGTAGCGTTTACCATTTTGGTCGGTAGCGTATCCTACGATTTCCATGCCGTGGTCGTCGGTAGTTTCGCGGCGGTCAAACATGGCTTGACGCGACTCGGGGGTAACTTCGATTTCGTCAACCGGGCCATTGAAGTCATATTGTTTATTTTTCTTCTCTGCATCAGAGAGTTTGACCCAACGGGCGAGTTCGGTGCCTTCGAGATCAGCTTCGTCCTGAGCCTTAGGCATCAGAGCCACACCCTTTTTCCATTTAAAACCTTGCTCGCTTACGTCAGCTGCCCAAATCAAAGGATAACCGTTTTCAACGGCGTTATCAACGATAGCTTTAAGCTCGTCGAGTTTTACGTTGTAGTATCCAGCCCACAACCAGTTGTCGGGAACTTCAATAGGGAAGGTCTCGTAGTAGGGGTGGTGGGTGAACGAGGTTACGGGAATGTAGTCATCGGGGTTGATGTTAAGAGATGCGGCATAGCTTTGGGGTGTGTAGGTCTTGCCGTTGACTTCAAATGTAGCGGGGACTTCGCCAAGGTAGGCATCAACAATACCCTGTAGAGCGATCGGCCAGGCTGTTGACAGTCGGCGGGATGGATTGCGGCAAATAACGTCAAGGAATGCTTTCATGCCACCCTCAAGTTCAGAGTGCATGTGGTTATCCTCGCCATAATTCAGTCCACGATAGGCTTCTTCGGGGATTACACCATATTTCTTCCAAACGTAGGGGACATCAAGAATGCTGCCGCCTTGAGAGAAATTAGTCTTTCCATCCATGCGCACGTAGCGGTCGGCTTTGTCAAGATAGCATTGACGCACGGTAAACATCTCTGACAGGTCAAGCGGTTCTCCTCCCTTACGAATGATCTCGTCTTCGAAGAAAGTGGTGCCCGAGAAACACCAGCATGTTCCGCTCTTGTTTTGGTCGCGTACGGGAGTCGATTTAACAACTCTCACATCGGTGAAAATAAAACCGGTGCTGTCTTTTTTCTCTTCGGCAGGCTTGTCCTGAGCCACTGCTCCTAAAGAAGCAAGGGCCATAATGCCTAAAAATAGTTGCTTTTTCATAAAGTGAGGATATTGAATAATTTATTGCTTGCCCGAAACTGTAGCGTTACGGTCGATTTTCATTACGAGACCTTGAAGTACTTTGCCCGGACCGAGTTCTACAAATTCAGTGGCGCCATCAGCGATCATGTTCTTTACCGTTTGTGTCCAACGCACGGGGGCGGTCAACTGGGCGACAAGATTGGCCTTGATTTCGGTAGGATCGGTGTGGGGTTTTGCGTCGACGTTTTGATAAACGGGGCAAATGGGGGCGTGAACCTCGGTGGCTTCGATGGCCTGTGCGAGCTCAGCGCGAGCAGGCTCCATACATGGAGAGTGGAAAGCTCCGCCTACTTTCAGTTTAAGCGCGCGTTTGGCACCGGCAGCGAGAAGCTGTTCACAAGCTTTGTCAATAGCTTCAATTTCACCTGAGATAACAATTTGTCCGGGGCAGTTATAGTTGGCACATACAACAATGCCATCGATGCCATTGCATATTTCTTCAACTTTCTCATCGGGCAGGGCAAGAACAGCGGCCATAGTGGAGGGTTTCATCTCACAGGCCTTTTGCATTGCCATGGCGCGTGCGGCAACGAGCTTCAAACCATCTTCAAACGAGAGAGCACCGGCTGCTGTAAGAGCTGAGAATTCACCGAGTGAGTGACCGGCAACCATGTCGGGTTTAAACTCGTCGCCGAGAGTCTTGGCAAGGATAACCGAGTGGAGGAAAATAGCCGGCTGTGTAACCTTGGTTTGGCGAAGGTCTTCATCGGTGCCTTCAAACATAAGATCGGTGATGCGGAAACCAAGAATCTCGTTGGCTTTCTCAAACATAGCACGAGCTGTTTCATTGTTGTCATACAGGTCTTTGCCCATTCCTACAAATTGGGCCCCTTGACCGGGAAAAACAAATGCTTTCATAATTGGTTTGAAAAAATTATGTTGTTATTTATATAGTTGTGTTTTTGTTAAAATTAGTGCAAAGATAATATTTTTTTATGGATGTTTTATTCGGGTTGGATTTTTTTGCTAACTTTACACCTTGAAAGTCGCAGGTGGCGCTTTCGGGGTCGCGGATTTGTAGGAATTACGTGACTCGTTCAATAACTATTTTTTTGTAACTAAACTTTAGAAATATCATGACATTCTCTCTGATTTTAGGGTTAATAGCCGGTTACCAGTGGCTTATCATCTTACTTATTATCGTGCTTCTCTTTGGTGGAAAAAAGATCCCCGAGCTTATGAGGGGAGTTGGCAAGGGTGTTAAGGCATTCAAAGAAGGCATGAATGAGGCTGAGGGTGAATTGAAAAAAGCAATGAACGATACACCGTCAGGCAATAATGCCGATCAAAAGACCGATAACACAAAGGTAGAAAAGTAATAAGAACACTGGATTGAATAATTTTAACGCTTCACCAAGAACTTGTTAGAGCATACTCCAACGGGTTCTTGTTGGCGTTTACACGTAGCTGATCTTGATGTCACAGGAACAAACTGAAATGGATTTTTGGGGACACCTTGGCGCTCTGCGTGGTGTCCTGTTTAAGATTGCGGTGGCCGTCATTGCTGTCGGCGTGACGTTGTTTATTTATATGCCGTGGATTTTTGACAATATTATTCTGGCACCGTGCGACGGCTCGTTTGTTACCTATCAATGGCTTGGCGGGTTGCATGGTGATGGCACGCTGTTACCCGATATGTCGGGAGAAGGTTTCCATGTAGACCTTATCAACTATAATCTTACTGCACAGCTTAACACACACGTATCACTTGCATTCTGGATTGCACTGGTGTTGTGTTTCCCGTTTGTCATTTACATGCTTTGGACGTTTGTCAAACCGGGATTATACCCCAATGAACGCAAGAATGCCACACCGGCTTTCATTTTTGGAAACCTCATGTTTTATTTAGGTATGGTGTGCAGCTATTATCTAGTGTTCCCGATGTGTCTGAAATTCTTGGCCGATTACCAGATTACCGACCAGATAAAAAATACAATATCGCTCAGCTCTTACATCGACAATTTTCTAATGATGAACTTCTTGATGGGAGTGGCGTTTGAATTGCCTCTGCTATGTTGGGTGTTGGGAAAAATGGGATTGATAACACGTTCGTTTTTCAATACCTATCGTCGTCATGCTATAGTTGCACTTGTAGTTTTGGCAGCTATAATAACACCTACAGGTGACCCTGTGACTTTGGCCTTGGTATTCATTCCGCTTTATGCACTGTGGGAGTTGAGCTCATTGCTTGTTCCAAAAAACAAGCCTGATGAGACAGTCGAAGCCACCGTATAACCGGTCAACAATAGATAATTTCAGCTTTGATCGAGATAATAATGGTACCTTTAGTAAATGCCAAGGACCTTTGTTGTAGTTTGATGCAAAGCTAATTATTTGATAGATAGATGAAATGACGGGACAACCTAAAATAAAGGAACGGGCAGTGTTCGCCACCAAGTTTGCAGCAGTAGCGACTACGGTGGGCTCAGCTGTCGGGTTGGGGAATATATGGAGATTTCCTTACGAAGCCGGTGTCCATGGAGGCGGTGCATTCATGATTTGTTATGTTGTGTTCGTGTTCTTGATAGGTATACCGGTATTATGGGCTGAGTTTATGATGGGACGATCCACCCGAAGCAATATCTTCGGAGCTTATGATAAACTACGAGGCGGGTGGTTGGGACGCGTAGCCGGTATAATAGGTATTCTGTCGTCATTGCTTATACTTAGCTTCTACTCGGTGGTAGCAGGGTGGACAATTGAATATTTATTCTCTTCGCTTTTAGGTTGGTTGAACTTTACTGATATTGGAGCCGGACACGATCAATTTGTTGAATTGACATCGGGCTGGCGTCCTGTTTTGTGGACCGTGATATTTCTTTTTTGCAATACATTCATTTTGTTTAGGGGCGTTACCAAGGGTATAGAAAGAGCCTCAAATATTTTGATGCCATTACTTTTCTTATTGTTGATTCTGTTTTGTTGCAATGCGTTCACAATGCCCGGATTTGGTGAAGGAATAAGATATTTGTTTAAACCTGATTTTGGCCAACTTACACCCTCTGTACTTCTCAGTGCCATGGGGCAGGCATTTTTTTCATTGAGTCTGGGATTAGGTTGCATGATGACCTATGCATCTTACTTCAGTGAGCGTACCGGTTTGATGCGTACGGCTGTAACTACAGCTTTTCTCGATTCTCTCGTGGCGGTTCTTGCCGGTGTGATCATATTCCCCGCTGTTTTTTCGTTCGGTTTATCACCCGAGGCAGGGCCTACGCTTGTTTTCGAAGTGTTACCACATGTGTTCAGTCAACTGCCGGGTGGACAGTGTTGGTCAACGCTTTTTTTCCTGCTGTTGTTTTTAGCTTCATTGACATCGACCGTATCAATGTCAGAAATCTCGATAGCCTACTTCTGTGAGGAGCAGCATATGGGACGACGTCGCGCCACATTGGTAAGTTCGGCAATAGCATTGGTCGGCGGACTATTGTGTGCGCTCAGTTTCGGTCCGTTGTCTGATCTTACCATTGCCGGCATGACTATATTCGAACTGTTTGATTATTTTACATCAAACATAGCATTGCCCGTAGGTGGCATGATAGTTTCGATATTTGTAGGTTGGATGTTAAACCGCCCGGCGTCAGTTGACCGGCTGGCGGTGAAATCGTTTCATATGTCGTTGATGATGACATGTCTGCGTTGGGTATGTCCCGGTGCTATCCTGCTTATCCTGCTGAACAGTATCGGCCTATTGTAAGCTTCGACTCAGCAATCTTCTTATTTTTTATGTAATATCATTATCTTTGTAATTGATATCACGGGGGTCCCCACGTAAGCTAACAATGTCGATACATAACAAATACAAGTTATATAACTAACGTGAGTTCGATATAAGGATTGACAGTTATAATAATAAAACAATCAGCCATT
>CANOKG010000113.1 GCA_947566655.1 uncultured Muribaculaceae bacterium
TCCTACGTCAGTTTAGCAAACTGGTGGTTTCAGCCACTCACCCACCTCTCCTTTCCTGCGGTGGTTTTCCGCTTTTGCACTGCAAAGTTATGGCTTTATTTTGGTTTGTGCAAGTGTTTTTTGCTTTTTTTATTCGGTTTTGTGGAGTTGCTTTTTTAATATTATGATTGATAGGGTTGTAAGAATTATACTTGTGATTATTATTGAAATTTGGGGAAGATCGGTGTTGCCTGATTGTCCGATGGAGTCAATATTTATGGGTAATAGGCTACGCTTGTCGAGCCACATCGCGGTTACAGCAAGCGCATTGTTTGTTGCATGTGCGATAATGCAGTACCAAAGATTATTGCTCCAGAGTAATATATAGCCGAAGAACATGCCAAGAAGCAATCGGGGTATGAATCCGAAGAACTGAAAGTGCATGAAGCTGAATATAAAAGCAGCTATACATACTGCGGCTTGCCGATTAATGCGTGTTGATGTCAGTATGCGTTGAAGAGCTCCTCTAAAGAACAGTTCTTCTGAAAGACCTGCCATGACTGCAACGATAAGTAATGAAACAATGAGTGACCCTATAGAGTCTGAGCCCATCATCAGGTTTGTTGCTTGAGCAGCGGTGTCTTCCATTTCCCGTATCGCTCGATACAAGTCATTCATTGATTCGGGGAATTGAATGTTGTTATTCCATTCAATAATATAGTTCATGGCCGGTATAGCAATAACTATAGTCAATATTATGGTAAGCGAGGGCAATAGTCGTGGTTTTTGGTCTATGGCAAGCAGTGTGGCCGGAAGTTTTGTAGACAGTAGTGCTGTGGCCAAAGCCGGGACAATGAATAGGAATATACCTTGAAATAATGTTAGTAATCTTATAGAAGTTGTGGGATTTTGAATGTGGGGTGCGATAATTGAACTTAATAGAGAGAATATGCACATAAAAAAGAAAAATATGCCGAGTAGTATGGCAATAGAAGCTCCCGGACGAGCTACGAGTCTATTTTTTGAAGATAGATTGTTATTCATATTCAATTGATATATAATGATATTATAAAAATAATTTCAAGCAAATGTTGAGTCAAGATAAAAATCTTTTGTAAGATCTTGGTACGCGGTTGTATAGTGGTTTTTGTCTTTATCTTTGATTATTAAAGTTTGGCGTTTAAATGTTGATGAATGGCCCTTTGTAAATTCAATTAAAACACGAAATGGTGGTTGGTATTGATTTGATTTAACGTAAATTACCGCATTACAGTCAAGCCTATTCACCGTAGCGAGATATATTAATTCATCTTCATGTTTGGCAGGTACGATCATTGATAATATACCTTGATCAGACAGATGCCAGGTTGCAAATTCTATCAGCGCGACCGGAGAAAGTGTCGCTTGGTGGCGAGCCATAGCCCTTTGGCTATCGGGTGCCGTAAAAGGTTCATCGAAGAACGGTGGATTGCTCACTATAGCATCTACGGGGATATGGGAAATGAAATTTTTGAAATCACAGTTGAATGTATCAATACGATTGGCCCAGGGGGAAAGATCTATGTTTTTGCGGGACTCCAGATAGGCAAATTGATCAATTTCAATAGCCGAAATTTTTGCAGAAGGAAATCGTTGGGCAAGCATTAAGGATATCAACCCTGATCCTGAACCTACATCGACAATATGGCTCGGAGAATATCGTTCAAACGCCCATGCTCCAAGTAAAACGCCATCGGTGCCTATTTTCATTGCCGATGATTGATCGGATATCTCAAATTGTTTGAATTTAAACATTACTTATTTCCTAATGTTAATGTATAGTAGATTCAATGATTTGAAAATTCATGATATCTAAACACAAAGGTAACGAGAATTTTTGGGTTTTAGGGCTATATTGGTTAATTTTGTATTTTAATGCTTAATGGTAAAGAGTTATGATTATAAATTCAGCACGTTTTATAACGAGCAGTCCCGATGTTGGTAAATGTCCGGCAGGCAATCGGCATGAATATGCCTTTATAGGCCGAAGCAATGTGGGAAAGTCTTCGCTTATTAATATGTTGACCGGTCGTAAGTCGTTGGCTATGACATCGTCAACGCCTGGTAAGACTATGCTTATAAACTATTTTCTGATAAATGATGACTGGTATATCGTTGATTTACCGGGATATGGATTTGCTCAACGCAGTAAGGATAGCCGTTTGGCATTGGAGCGAATGATTAAAGGATATATAGCCCGTCGCGAGCAGATGACTAATCTTTTTGTTTTGATTGATGGCAGGCATAAGCCACAGAAGAACGATCTTGAATTTATGCAGTGGCTTGGAGAGAATGGCATTCCATTCAGCATTGTTTTTACTAAATTGGATAAGTTGAGTTCTACGGCTGCAAAAAAATCGATAGCTTCTTATTGTGCTGCTTTGCTCGAAGAGTGGGAGGCATTACCTCCGGTTTTTAAAACGTCGAGTGAGGATGGCCGCGGACGTAATGAGATTCTTGATTATATAGAGGAATTGAATAAACTACCTCGAGGGCCGGTGGTAGATGAACTTTAGAAAAAGTTGATGTGTTATAAATAGTAGTTCAATTTTTAGATTTATAACACGTCATGGATAAGAAAAAAGCTAAGAAAGAGACAATAAAGAAAGCTATGCAAGATCTTTCGGGTATGACCTCGGTCAAGATAATTGGAGAACATGTGACCTCTCGCGATGTAAAGGACGCTGTTAGAGAACTTAATAATAATCCTCGTAATAGCGATATGTAATTTCCATTCAAATACCAGAGGTAAATTGAATTTACGTTGTTAAGTTCAAAAGCATGGAATCCCATAAAAGTTAACCGTAGAGTTGATTTTTTATGGGGTTCCGGCTTATTTGCAGTCATTAGTTTTGTGAATACCGCATTTATGTGTAATTTTGATAAAAATTAGTAACCATGGCCATATTGACTTTTACACCTGATGAACGGCTTTCACTTCGAGATAACTATCGTCGATTGATAGGCTTATGTGCCGACCTTGATGAAGAGGTAGGCTTGAAAGAACTCAAGTCAATAATTTCGCATGCTATAACCGATGATAAATATATCAGAGACAAGCATGGCATCAATCCCATAGTACATGATTTGACTACGGCGGTAACGTTTTGTGAGAGAGTAAGTCCCGACCGCAACATTGTAATAGCGTTATTGGCCTATCGCATGTGTAACGTTGGGGTTATGAACGAGAAAGAAGTTGTGAAACGATGGGGTGATGATGTAGGTAAGTTAGTACATGGATTACTTAAGGTTGCTACACTTTATGGGAAAAATGCCAATGCGGCAGTTGTAAGTGACAATTTCAGGCGTCTCTTAATGACATTTGCCGAGGATATACGCGTCATAATAATGATGATTGTCGAGAGGTTAACCCTACTTAAGTCGATCAATCATCATCCCGATGAAGGCTTTGTGCGTGATATAGCCTACGAGGCCAATTATCTTTATGCTCCGCTTGCCCACCGTTTGGGGCTTTATGCAATAAAATCGGAGCTTGAAGATATGTCGCTGAAGTATACCAATCGCAAAACTTATACCGACATTGCGCGGGAGCTGAATGCCACAAAGAGTAAACGTGATGCCTACATATCGGCTTTCATAAAGCCAGTAAAGGAAAAATTGGAAAAGGCAGGACTGAAATTTGATATTAAAGGACGCACCAAATCGATATATTCAATATGGAATAAGATAAAGAAACAGAAGGTCGATCTGGATCACATATATGATTTATTTGCCATACGTATTATTCTTGATACCCCGGCTGAACGCGAGAAAAGCGACTGCTGGATGGTGTATTCATTGATAACCGATATGTATCAGCCTAATCCATCGCGAATGAAGGATTGGATAAGCATACCCAAGAGTAATGGTTACGAGTCACTTCATATTACAGTTTCAGGACCCGAAAATAAATGGGTTGAAGTGCAGATCAGGACACGCCGCATGGATCTTGTCGCTGAAAAAGGACTTGCAGCTCATTGGCGTTACAAGGGTATTAAGAGCGAGAGTTCGCTTGATAGCTGGATGAACAATGTGCGCGATATTCTGGAGGCAGGAGAAAATGGTCCGATGGAGTTGATGCGTAATTTCAAGATGGATATCTATGACAAGGAAGTTTTTGTATTCACCCCTAAAGGTGATTTGTTTAAATTACCGCTGGGGGCATCACTGCTTGATTTTGCATTCAATATCCACTCAAAATTAGGATGCCAGTGTATCGGAGGCAGAGTGAATGGAAAGACCGAGAAACTCGGTTATAAGCTTCAAAGTGGTGATACTGTTGAAATAATGACATCGAGCTCGCAAGTGCCTAAGCTCGATTGGCTTAACATAGTCGTTACATCTAAGGCTCGGGCAAAGATACGTCAAACTATCAACGAACAGCGTTCACGTGGCACTGAGTTGGCCAAGGAGATGATACAGCGCCGGTTTAAAAATCGTAAAATTGATATCGATGAGGCCACATTGATGAAAGTGATAAAAAAGATGGGGTACCGAACGGTAACCGATTTCTTTACAGAAGTTGCTGAAGAACGGCTTGACATCAATACTATTATAGAGCGTTATCTTGAAATACAAGAACCTGTAGCCGATGAAGAGGTTATTAGAAGTGCCAGCGAGTTTACATTACAAGAAAACGAGATAGTTGAGAGAACCCGTGCCGATGACGTTTTAGTTATAGGAGATAATATAAAAGGCCTGAATTACCGATTGTCTAAATGTTGTAATCCCATTTACGGTGACGAAGTATTTGGATTTATTTCGGCCGAAGGGGTTGTCAAAATTCATCGCTGCGATTGTCCTAACTCGGCCAATATAAAGGGCCGATACCCTTATCGTGTAATTAAAGTGAGATGGTCGGGAAAGTCTGGGTCTCAATTCATAGCGACATTAAAGGTTGTAGGAAACGATAATATTGGAATTGTAACCAATCTGACGTCAATTATAAATAAAGAAAAAAGTGTCACTTTGAGAAGTATATCAATAGACTCCAACGATGGTATGTTCCAAGGGAATCTTACAGTTGGTGTCAATGATTTATCGGCACTAAATCAGTTAATTAAGAAACTAATAACGGTAAAAGGAGTAAAAAATGTACAACGTAGCAATTAAACTGTTTGCAACAGAATTGTGTGTATTGTCGCTGGTTGCATGTGGAGGAGAAAGTGAATCGACTCGTGCCGCCCGTATGCTGTATGAAGAAGCTTCAACCACAAATATTTCAGGAGACCCTGTTCGGGCTATTTCGCTTCTTGATTCATTGCAGAAAACCTACCCGGCCGAGACCGAGTGGCAGCGTGCTGCAATGAAATTGCGCCCGACACTTATAATTAATGCAAGTGATCAGATGATCAAGGCTATCGATGATTCGTTGCTTGTTATGGAGCAGGATAATATTCGATTTAAAGGTGCAATGAAATTAATATCAGACAAGCGCTTGGTTGAACCCTACTATGTCGATGCGGCTTCTTTTGATGCTGATTTCATGAGTGGAACAGGAATTCAACCACGCGTTTCCAACATAGGTCAGTTATATTTCCTGTCATCGGCCAATGGAGGTGGACTGAAACACACAGGTTTCACTATTACCTGTGATGGTGAATCTATTCAATGTGGCCCGGTGCCTTATGATGGAGAGATGAATTACCGCATAGATGGTAGTGAAATTGTCACATATTCGGCCGATCAGAGCGACAAGGTAGGTGCTTTTGTAAAAGATCACTCCACAAGCGCGATGACATTGACTTTGACCGGAGGTAAGAACAAATCGTTTAAGTTGTCACGCAAGCAAATTGAAGGTATAGTAAATTGCTATAATTATTCTCGTTCAATTATCGATGCCCGTCAATTGGCTTTTGAAAAGGAACGTTTAAACAGGCAATTGGAGATTGCAAAGTCTCAAGCCGAGCGTCTTGCATTATAGTACAATGGCTCTTTAGTAACAATCAGTTTAGTCGCTGTAGTTACAGTGGCTCCCAACCTTGGTTGTGGAGCCACTTGAATATTGAATTATACACAGCCTTTCTAATGGCCGGAGACGATAAAATCAAGTCATGAAGTCCACCCGGAACAGTAACTTCTGTTACATTTGGTCCAAGTTTACGGCCCCATTTACTTATATCATTGACATTGAGAACCGCATCTCCGCTTGATACGTTTTTGCTTCCCACACTGCGGTCACTGTGCATCAGTAATATTGGCACTGTTATGTTTGAGTGTTTGTGGAGAAAATTCTGAGCCTCTTCTATAGCATGTATCCATCCACTTGTAACCGGTGGTGATATCAGTAATTTTTTTGTTGTATCAAACTCCCATTCTCCGTTATACTCTTTGTATAGACTCTGTCCATAACTGGGATCGTTACCCTGACTGATCTTTATATTAGGGAATCGGCTACCTAAACAACTAACGGCAGGTATAAGAAAGTTTCGTGTAAAACTACCCATATTCCAACTTAAGAAAGGACTGTTGAGTATCAAACCTTTAATATTGCTTGACGGGTCACCATTCATATATAACGAAGCAATAAGACCGCCGGTTGAATGTCCAATCATTAAGATCGTGTCGATTCCGGCACGCGACAATTCAACAACAGCTGAGTCAATATCGGGGAAGTATTCATTTAAGTTTCTAACTTGGTAGCGTTTCATTCCTGGTTTCAGAGATCGTCCATAGCGTCGAAGATCGACTGCTCTGAAGTTCCAGCCGTGTGCTACCATGCTATCGCCCAATGCTCCTTGAAAAAAGTAATCGTTAAAACCATGAATATAAATTGCTCCACGTCGACCGGGTACAATGCTGTCATGTTTAATTATAGTTGAAATCACACTACCTTGATAATCATCGGGCTGTTTTACTGTGTGATAACTATAGTGAGCCAGCAAGGAATCTGGAAGCCACTGAGCTTTGGTGGTCAGAGAAACTAATAGTAGGAAAAGTGTTAAATAATGACGCATGATAATCAGGTTATACAAATCTTTTTACACGTGTATAACGTGCAAACAATTTGTATGGTTCTGAGTTACTGATAGAAATTTTGATATCAGTCGAATTTTTTGCGATGGAAAGTGAAACTTTCGGTCAGGTATTTTTTTCTAACCATTGGATTCTCGGCAAGTTCCTCGCTCGTTCCCTGGAACAGGATTTTACCTTCGAATAGCAGGTATGCACGGTCGGTTATGGAGAGAGTTTCAGGCGCATTATGGTCAGTTATCAGTATGCCAATGTTTTTATCTTTCAATTTGTATATAACACGCTGAATATCCTCGACGGCTATAGGATCCACACCGGCAAAGGGCTCATCAAGCATGATGAACTTCGGGTTTATAGCCAGACATCGGGCTATTTCAGTGCGTCGACGTTCACCTCCCGACAGTTGGTCACCAAGATTTTTGCGCACTTTTTCGAGCGAAAATTCTCCAATCAGAGATTCTAATTGTTCATGTTGCTGTTGTCGGTTTAGATCGGGTCGCATTTCTAAAACGGCTCTGATATTATCTTCTACCGAAAGTTTTCTAAACACCGATGCTTCTTGGGCAAGATAGCCTATGCCATGTTGAGCCCTTTTGTATACAGGGAAAGTCGTTATATCGAGGTCATCAAGATAGATATGACCCTCATTGGGTGTTATTAGTCCTACTGTCATGTAGAATGTTGTAGTCTTACCGGCTCCGTTGGGCCCTAATAATCCTACAATTTCTCCCTGTGTCACGTTGATCGAAACGTGATTGACAACTGTGCGCTGATGGTATTTCTTGACAAGATTATCGG
>CANOKG010000114.1 GCA_947566655.1 uncultured Muribaculaceae bacterium
CTCGTATCTGGTTGATAATCAAAGTTGGAATAGAAGTTTCCTAAACCTTAGATAGCAGTTCGATTCTGCTCCGGGGTACAATGTATAGTAAGCGCAACACATTCAAGGGTATGAGGCTGCTGCTCCCCCTGTTGGGTGTGGTAGCTTTGGTTGTTAGCGCGTGCGCGAGCATCGGACGTCCGCAGGGAGGGCCGCTTGACGAGACTCCGCCGGTGTTTGTTTCGAGTAACCCGGTGTCGGGTACGAAGAATTTCAAGAGCAATAAGTTGGAGGCGACGTTTGACGAGAATATCAAGCTTGAGGATGTTATAAATAAGGTTGTGGTGTCGCCTGCCCAGAAGCAACAGCCAACAATACGTGCCAATGGCCGCAAGCTGTCGATCGAGTTAAAGGATACTCTTCTTGATAACACTACTTATACTCTTGACTTCAGCGATGCAATACGTGATCTTAACGAAGGAAATATACTTGATGGTTTCGCGCTCGATTTCTCAACAGGGGATACTATTGATACGCTACGCATTTCGGGCATGGTGCTTCAAGCTGAAAATCTGGAACCGGCTCAGGGTATGCTTGTGGGAGTGTATGCTAACCTGTCGGATACTGCGATCTCGACGTTGCCGATGTTGCGCATAGCCAAGACCAATCAAATGGGGCAATTCACTATAAGAAATCTAAAGGCCGGCACTTACAATATTTTTGCGCTTAACGATATGAATCGTGATTATCACTGGGATAGGTCGGAGGATGTAGCTTTCTATTCGATGACTGTCACACCGACGGTAGAGGATATAGTTGTACAGGACACGCTCAGATCAAGCGAGGGTGGCGATTCTATTGTAACGCGTCCAGGTGTCAGGTATTTACCCAACGATATATTGCTGACATGGTTTAATGAAAATTATCTCGCTCAATATCTAAAAGATTATAATAGAGCTGATTCAAATAGAGTGACGATAACATTTGCAGCTCCGGCCGATTCGTTGCCTGAGCTTACAATAGTGAATGGTGTCAATGCCGGTCGTCGACTTGATGCGGCTGATGCATCGTTATTGAAGCACTCAGCCACGCTTGATACGCTCGATTATTGGATTATTGATCCGGCAATTATATCACAAGATTCTTTATTGATAGCGGCTCGTTATAAGCGCACTGACACATTGGATCAGCTGTCGTGGACATCAGATACATTGCGATTCTATTTGAAGGCATCGCAAAAGCCGAAGCCCGAGAAAAAGAAAAAGCGCAAGGATGGAGAAGATGATACCGACTCTGTTAAGCCAGAACTGAGATTCCTGAACTTGAAAGTTGGAGGAGGTGTCCAGGAGGTTTATATGCCATTGTATGTAACCACTGCCGAGCCTATAAAGCAATTTGACCCTCGTGCTTGGCATCTTGAAGTGCAGGAAGATACAGTGTGGAAGAAGTTGCCGAATCCAAAGTTATTGGCCGATACGACCGGTAATATTTTGAGTTATCGTATAGAATATCCATGGGAGGAAGGTGCGAAGTATAGGGTTACGGTGGATTCGGCCTCTGTTCATTCGATTTATGGACTGTTTAACAAACCGATAAGTGAAGAAATTCAGGTTAGAAGTGCTGATGAATACTCATCGTTGATTTTCAATTTGTCGGGGCTGCCCGATTCAGTTCAGGTGGTGGTAGAGGTGCTCAATGGTCAGGATAAGCCGGTAACGGCAGTGAAGGCTGTTGATGGTGTTGCAAGAATTGATCATCTTCTTGCCGGTACATATTATGCAAGAGCTTATGTTGATTCCAACGGTGATGGTAAATGGTCTACCGGAAATCTTAAATCGGGAATACAGCCCGAGGATGTGTATTATTTCCCGAAAAAGATTAATTTGAAGAAAAATTGGGACATTTCCAATGATTGGGATCTCAATGAGTTGCCCGTCGATATGCAGAAACCATGGGCCATTACCAAGAATAAGCCGAAGACAAAAGAAAAGAATGTAAGAGATCAGGACGAAGATGACTATGATGAAGACGGCTATGATGACATGGGCCGCCCGGGCTATGATAATCGTAACCCGTTTGACAACAGGTCGAGCAATAGAAACGGTAAACTTGGTAATGTTAGAAATTTCTGATAGCCGCTATCGTTATACTTCATATAATTATGACAAATAACCGACGCCTATATAAAGATATGATCAGGGATTCACGTCTGTGGAATCTCTACCTTGCTCTCGATGTTGACCATATCGATGTGATGGCTTATTGTCCTATAGAGGATCAATCTCTGTTTGTCGCGACTATCCCTCTTGATGGGGAGATTAGAGGGTATGTTGAATCGGTAGAGGAGGCTGTGTATGATAATCCATTGCTGCTTAATGATTTCAACAAGGTGTCGGTAATAATCAGGAGTGTTGAGAGAGTTTTGCTCCCTACTGAAATTGCCAATAGTGAATATGTTACCGATATTGTTGGCGAAATGACGGGGATGATGAGTGGCAGGTTGATTGTGAATGAATTGCCCTTGCTCGGGACTTCGCTGTGTTTCAGAGTTGATGACGCATTGTATAATTTTTTAACCCGTACGTTTGGAGTACAAGTAAAGCTTGTTCACAGGCTCACAAGCTTTATAACCTATACCCATGGCACTCAACGAGGTGCCGGGTCAATGTGCAGCCATGTCAATCTTAGACGATCATCGATAGATATTGTAATTTTTAATGGAGATAAATTGTTGTTGGCCAACACATATAAGACTACATCGGTAACCGATGGAATGTATTATGTAATGGCTACCCGCAAGATGTTTGATATAGTGGCAACTAATGCAGTGATACTGAGTGGCGATAAAGATGTCAGGGATGAATTGACGGCGCTTTTGACTCAGTATTTGCCCACTGTGATCCCGGCAGTGTTCCCTACAGCAATGTTCAGGGCAGGTGGCCAGACAGCTCTCAGTACACCAACCGATTTGATATTAATGCCTTTATGCGAATAATAAGAGGAAAATATGGGCGTCGGCGTTTTGATGTCCCGACTAATATTACAGCTCGCCCTACGACCGATTTTGCCCGCGAGAATATATTCAACGTCATTGAGAATATCTATGACTTTGATTCTGAGCCTACCGCTTTGGATCTGTTTGCCGGAACCGGAGCGATAACATTTGAGTTTCTGTCGCGTGGTTGCAGTATGGTAACTGCGGTAGAAAAAGCATCTACTCAATATAACTTCATAAAGAAAGTTGCCGGTGAATTGAATGCTCAGGACCATTTGAGATTAATCAAAGGTGATGCACTGCAGTTCCTCGGTTCCGCGACAAAGGGCTACGACATAGTGTTTGCCGATCCGCCCTACGATATGCCGGGTTTCGGTGATATACCTATGGCTGTAATGCAGTCAAAAGTAGTAAAACCCACCACGCTGTTTGTGATGGAACATAGTAAAAAGTATGATTTTTCATCGCTACCCCATTTTGTTGAGCACCGGGCTTATGGTAGTGTTAATTTCTCCATATTTGACATGGAGAGCAATAATAACTGTGACTGATTATGCCAAAGATTTCCCACCGCGGCGAGATAATGCCAGCATCTCCTATACGTAAACTGGTGCCATTGGCCAATGCTGCCAAGGCACGTGGAGTTCATGTGTATCATTTAAATATAGGACAGCCCGACCTGCCCACTCCGCCCGAGGCTTTTGAAGCATTGAAGCGTATAGATCGGAAGGTGTTGGAATATAGCCCGTCGGAGGGGCTTCTGTCCCTGCGTAAAAAGCTGGAACAGTATTATCATAAATTTAACATCAATGTGGATGTTGATGATATCATAGTTACAACCGGTGGATCGGAGGCTGTGTTGTTTGCTTTTATGGCATGTCTTGATCCTGGAGATGAAATTATAGTTCCGGAACCCGCCTATGCCAATTATATGGCTTTCGCAATATCGGCCGGAGCTAAGATAGTAACAGTGCCATCGTCGATCGATGATGGATTCTCGCTTCCACCGGTAGAGAAGTTTGAGGAACTTATTACTCCTCGCACCAAGGGTATTTTGATATGTAATCCTAATAACCCCACCGGTTATCTGTATACCCGAAGGGAAATGGAGCAGATACGTGATCTTGTTAAGCATCATGACCTGTTTTTGTTCAGTGACGAGGTTTACAGGGAATTTTGCTATACAGGGGCACCATATATCTCGGCTTTCCATCTTGAAGGAATTGAAGAACAAGTAGTGCTTATCGATTCAGTTTCAAAGCGATATAACGAGTGTGGTATTCGTATAGGAGCGATCATTACAAAGCATAAAGAGCTTAAAAAGAATGTGATGAAGTTCTGTCAAGCCCGTTTGAGCCCGCCATTGTTAGGACAGTTAGTTGCCGAGGCTTCTATTGATGCCTCGCCCGAGTATATGTTGCATACTTATGATGAGTATGTTGAACGTCGCAAGTTCCTGATTGATGGATTGAACCGCATACCGGGTTGTTATTCGCCTATACCTATGGGAGCTTTCTACACGGTTGTGAGTCTGCCTGTAGATGATGCCGACAAATTTTGCAGTTGGTGTCTAAGTGATTTTGAGTATGAAGGAGCTACTGTATTTATGGCTCCTGCATCGGGTTTCTATACCTCGCCGGGCCATGGTCGCAACGAAGTGAGAATGGCCTATGTACTTAATAAAACCGATCTTGGAAAAGCTCTCGTTGTTCTTCGCGAGGCACTGAAAGCCTATCCCGGAAGAGTGGAGTGATGGATATCTCACTGTTAATAGCACGGCGGCTGAGTTTGAAACGCGACGATGATTCTGCCGGTGGGCAGCACCGGTCGCCTGCGGTAGTTATAGCCGTTGCCGGAATATCGTTGTCGATTACCATTATGCTGTTAACGCTTGCTATAGTGCCGGGATTCAAGCACCAAATTACGCAAAAGGTCTTTGGTTTTGATGCTCAAGTTATTCTTCATCCAGTGCAACCTACCTATGATCAAGCCGAGGTTATGACAGTAAAATTTACTGATTCATTGCAAAGTAGACTGAATGTTGACTTGCCTTTAGAGGCTAAAATCGATCTCACGGTATCTACTCCCGGTATAATAAAAACTGACAATCAGTTTGCCGGACTGGTATTCAAGGGATATTCCAATGGTTTGGTCAGTACTATAGTATCAGATAATCTTGAGGATGGCAGTATACCTGAATACAGTACAGATTCGGTCAAGTATGATATAGTCATATCCCGGATAACAGCCGATGCTTTGGATATAGATATCGAAGATAAAGTTAACGTTTATTTCTTTGTCAACGGAAATCTGAAAACGCGACGGTTTAAAATTTCAGGTATATACAATTCCCATTTCGGAGAGTATGATAAATTGATGGCTTATGCATCGATTGATGCTCTGCGGTCGATAGTATCGGTTGCAGACGATGAAGGTAGTCAGATAGAAATCACCGGTTTGATGCCCGATCAGATAACCGATACCCGTGTGGCAATGCAGCGTGTTGCAGGAGAGATGTTCTACGATAATACATCAAATTGCTATCTGACAGTGAGCGACGTATATGAAAAAGACCCGATGTACTTCAATTGGCTCGATTTGCTCGATACCAATGTTGTTGTAATACTGATACTTATGGCTAGTGTGGCAGCGGTTACGTTGATTTCGTGTCTGGTAATAATGATCTTGGAACGCGTTACATTGATTGGTACTTTAAAATCGTTGGGGGCATCCAATGGAATGATAGAAAGGATATTTCTGTTTATGGTTCAAAGGGTGGTAGTCAGAGGTATTATACTGGGAGATGTAATAGGTTTGGTGTTGGTGTGGTTGCAGTGGCAATTTAAGATTGTTCCACTCGACCCAGAGGCCTACTACTTGAATTCAGTTCCGGTCGAGTTTAATTGGGCTGGTATAGTGATATTGAACTTAGTAGCCTTATTATTATCGATGGCAATACTGTTGATACCAACACGAATGGTGGCACGAATATCCCCGGCAAGAGTAATGCGTTTTGAATAGTTCGCACTTTTTGGCAACTTGATTGTTATATATGGCGAACGGGTGACGTGGTTTTGAAAAAAAATTACTATTTTTGCACGTTAATAATTACGAACTATTTATTTATGAATCAAAATATAGATCTTAAACAGCTCATAATCGAAGGAATTCAGGAACGAAAAGGCCGAGATATCACTGTGGTTGATTTGGACGGTGTGGATGGTACCACAATCGATAAATTTATAATTTGTCAAGGAAACTCGACTATGCAAGTGACAGCAATTGCCGACAGTATAAGAGAGTATCTATTTGAAAAGGCGAAAATCAAACCCTATAACTATGATGGTTACCGTAATGCCCAGTGGATTGTCATAGACTATGGTGACATACTTGTACATGTCTTTACTCCCGAAACTCGTCAATATTACAATTTGGAAGAACTTTGGAGTGATGCAAAGGTAACTGAAATAACTAACCTTGACTAATCTTGACCGAACGCCGTAGGCAATAACCGTCAGTTCATTTTAAGAACCAAAATAAGCACACAGATTTATGGCCAATTTACCTAAAAAACCTACTATAAAATTCAGCATATTCTGGATCTACGGAGCTATAATACTCGCTCTGGTCGGAATGTGGTATATGGATAATAATACTGCCAATGAGAAAATATCCTACAGCACATTCGGACAGATAATGAGTGATACCACGGTAGCCAAGAATAATGGAGTCAAGAAATTGATGGTGTATTCAAAGCAAGACTATGCCGAGGCTTATGTAAGTGACTCCTTGTTCAGAGCTCTGTATCCCAATAGCAGTTTCAATAAGGAGGAACTGAAGAATGCCCGCATATTGGCCGAGATTCCTTCGGGTGGTGCATTTGCTTCAGACCTTAAGGATTGGGATATTTCGCGTGGAGATAAGTTGAAGGTAGACTATAATACGAGTAATGGCTGGAGTGGAGCTTTATGGGCTTTCGGACCGTTGGCTCTGATACTGTTCTTCTGGATATACTTCATGAGGAAAATGAGTAACCGCGATGGAGGTGCCGGTGGCATTTTCAGTGTAGGGAAGTCTAAAGCTCAGATCTTTGATAAGGATGGACCGGTACAAGTTACCTTTAAGGATGTTGCAGGATTATCGGAAGCCAAAACCGAGATAGAAGAGATTGTTGAATTCTTGAAGAATCCGCAACGTTATACCGACTTGGGCGGAAAAATACCTAAGGGCGCTTTGCTTGTGGGTCCTCCCGGAACAGGTAAAACTTTGCTCGCCAAGGCCGTTGCAGGTGAGGCTAATGTGCCGTTCTTCTCAATGTCGGGCAGTGACTTTGTCGAGATGTTTGTGGGTGTAGGTGCTTCGCGAGTCCGCGACCTCTTCCGTCAAGCTAAAGAGAAGTCTCCATGTATCGTTTTTATCGACGAGATTGATGCTGTGGGTAGAGCGCGTGGTAAGAATCCTAACATGGGGGCAAATGATGAGCGTGAGAACACATTGAACCAATTGTTGACCGAAATGGACGGTTTCGGGTCCAACAGTGGTGTGATCATTCTTGCCGCTACCAACCGTGCCGATATACTTGACAAGGCATTGTTAAGAGCCGGGCGTTTTGATCGCCAAATATATGTAGATCTCCCTGATCTTAATGATCGTGTCGCTATATTTAATGTGCATCTTAAAAAGATTAAAGTGGGTAATGATGTCGATGTCGATCTGCTTGCCCGTCAAACTCCCGGTTTCTCGGGTGCTGATATAGCT
>CANOKG010000115.1 GCA_947566655.1 uncultured Muribaculaceae bacterium
GGAGACAAGCCGCCATCGGTACCTTCCTTTGCAAATTCCACTATAAGAATAGCATTTTTCGCCACAAGTCCCACGAGCATTACCAAACCGATCTGAAAATACACATTGTTTTCCAAATGACACAGCCATATTCCCAAATAAGCACCAACTCCGGCCACCGGCAACGACAGTATCACGGCAATCGGTACTGCCCAGCTTTCATACAACGCGGCCAAGACAAGAAACACAAACACCAATGCCAGTCCCAAAACTACCATAGTGTTTCCCGAACCATGACGTTGCTGATATGACAGTCCGCTCCACTCTACACCCACATCAATATCTCCAAGATGCTTATTGACGAGTTGCTCCAAAGCATCCATTGCTTCTCCGGTACTGTATCCACTGGCAGCCTCTCCCGAAAATATCGCAGCATTGAACATATTAAAGCGACTTATCGACCCCGGACCTGTAGTATAATTGGTAGAACCGAGCGTTGTGACAGGAATCATTGCCCCTCCATTTCCCCTCACAAAAAAGAGATTCAGATTTCCGCGATCCGCTCGATATGGGGCCTCGGCTTGGATATACACTCGGTAGATGCGGTTGAACATATTGAAGTCATTGACATATATAGACCCGGTAAAAGCCTTCATTGTAGAAAAGATATCGCTCAACGGCACACCTTGCAACTGGGCCTTGTCCCTGTCAACATCAAAATATAACTGAGGTATATCCTGCTGCATCGTTGTATTCAGTCCCGCAAACTGCGGCATTGTCGAAGCCAATTGCATTATAGTATCTACCGCCTCCTGCAACTCGGCATATGAAGTTTCACCTCGAGCCTCCAACACCATCTCAAAGCCTCCCGATGTACCTAAACCGGGAATGATAGGCGGCGACGATATGTGCACACTGCTCTCAGGGTAGCTTGAGAAGTGGGCATACAGGCGGTCACGTATAGCTGTTATATCATGGTTTTCGCGCTCCTCCCACGGTTTTAATATCACAGTCAATGTACTGTGAGCCTGATTAGTTCCTACCGAAGGCGAAGATCCGGTTACATTTAAGACATGCTCCACATCAGGATCTTCCATTAAATAGGCTATCGCCCTCTCGGTGACCTTACGGGTGCGCTCAATGGTAGCTCCCTCGGGGAGTTCCAATTCTACTGTGAAATAACCTTGATCCTCAGGGGTCATAAAACTCGATGGCAAAACCTTGTTCATTAGCCAGATAAACACCAGCGACATACCAAATACAGCAAGCATGCGCCGTGGATAATGCCACGTTTTCAATATACCCTTGCTATAAAGACGCGTTCCACGGGCAAGCCAAACGTTGATATATCGAAATAGTTTATACTTGCGGCGATATGAATCAGGTTTAAGCAACATACTGCACATTACCGGTGAAAGAGTCAGAGCGACTATCGTAGATATTATTACCGATACCGCTATAGTGATTGTAAACTGCCTGTAAAGCTGCCCGGTAATTCCGGGCAAGAAGCTTACCGGTACAAATACCGCACAGAGCACAAGCGACATAGCGATTAACGCAGAGCCCAGATTCTCCATAGCCTTTCGGGTAGCCTCTTTAGCCGGTAAATGCTCTTTATGCATAATACGGTCAACATTCTCCACCACGACTATAGCATCGTCTACCACTATACCTATAGCCAGAATTAATCCCAATAGTGTCAACATATTGAGAGTGAATCCAAACATTAGCATCACTCCAAATGTTCCGATCAGTGAAATCGGGACCGCAACTATAGGGATTATAGTTGCACGCCAATTCTGCAACGAGAGGAACACGACCAGAATCACTAACACAAGGGCTTCTAAAAAAGTACGGTATACATGATGAATCGACTCCGATATATAGGTAGTCATGTCAAACGGTATACTATAGGTTATTCCTTCAGGGAAATTCCGGCTTATTTCCTCCATAGTAGCCTTGATACGGTCAGCGACATCCATTGCATTGGCTCCGGGCAACATCGTAATATTCAACACAGCCGCATTACCTCCGTTTATACCACTCTCGGTCGAATATGACGAAGCCTCCAGCGAGACTCTCGCTACATCCTTCATCCTTATCATCGAACCGTTGGCATCGGCCCTAACCACTATATCTTCAAATTCACTTACACTCGACAATCGCCCGGGTGCAACAATCGGCACTGTACGGTCAATCCCCTCCATTGGAGCCTGACCAAGAACACCTGCGGCACTCTCGCGATTCTGATCTTTCAATGCGTTTTGCAGATCCTTGACTGTCAACCCCATATCGGCCAACTTATCGGGCTGAACCCACAATTGCATAGCATAGTAACGGCTACCTACATTGCTAATGCTACTTACCCCGGGCACACGCCTTAGAAGGTCAAGAACGTTAAGCGTCGCATAGTTACTGAGATATATCTCGTCAAATTTAGGATCGTTTGACAACAACGTGATTGTCATCAACTTGTTGGCCGTCTCTTTCTCCACCGTGATACCATTCTGAATAACCTCGGCGGGTAAACGGCTCTCAGCCTTTTTGATTCGGTTTTGAACATCGACAGCGGCCAGCTCGGGATCGGTATCTATATCAAATGTTATTCGTGCTGTAAAACCTCCCGAATTGGAACTTGATGATGTCATATAGATCATTCCGGGAGTACCATTAAGTTCCTGTTCTATTGGGGTTGCGACAGCTTGTGTGACAGTAGTGGCATCGGCACCTGAATATGAAGCCGCGACTTTTACAACCGGAGGCACAATATTGGGGTATTGATCGACCGGCAACAGCAACAGTCCTATAGTTCCGATTATAAATATAACAATAGATATTACTATCGAGAAGACCGGATGGTCAAGAAAAAAATTCCGTTTCATATCACTTTCAATTGACGGGTTAAACTGACCTCTTCAAGCGTGTCGTTTTCAAATAAACTTTAAAGAGAAGAACCAACAGCATAAATAGGATCTACCTTCATACCATGTTTAACCTTATGATAGCCCTCAACTATGATATCCTCACCCGGCTCAAGACCGCGCTCTACTACAACGGCATTATCAAGTTCGGGACCTGTTTCCACATAACGTCGCTCTACAACACTATCGGGCTTTACTACATAGACATAGGCTCCTCCCTTCTCGATCTCCATAGCCTTGGAAGGCACAACAATCGCTGCCTCGCGAACGTCAAGCAACAATTTTACCCGGGTAAATTCCCCCGGCAACAATGCGTGGTCGGGATTTTTCATTTCGGCTCTAACTTGAAATGTTCCGGTTTTTGGATCTACTTTTGGATCGGCAAAATCTACAAGCCCACGGTAGGGATATACCGAACCATCGGCCATTGTGATTGTAACATACGGGTCCCATGTTCGCGATGTATCGCGCTGACCCAAATTAACATTACGTGACCTGCTCTTCAGATATTCGAGCGATGTCATCGAAAAGTCTACCCTAACGGTATCGCTGTTCACTACCGTTGCCAACAACGACTTCGCACCCGGACCTACAAGTGTTCCGATATCGGCACTGCGTTCCGAAATATATCCCGATATAGGCGAAGTTACACGAGTGTAACCAAGTGTTTGCTCAGCCAGTGAAAGTTCGGCCTCGCTTACAGTGACATCGGCCTTGGCCGTTTCATAAGCTGCTATTGCATTATCAAGATCCAAGCGCGATGCCGCATTCTGCTCATATAGAGGCTTGATTCGTTCCAAATCGCGTTTCGCTTTCTCTTCAGAAGCTTTTGCTTTAGCAAGTATAGCCTTAGCTTTCAACATATTGGCCCTGTAGATTGTAGGATCGATAACAAACAATGTCTGTCCCTTTTTGATATAGGTACCCTCCTCAAACAACATCGACTCAAGATATCCCTCAACACGTGCTCGCACCTCGACAAATTGCTGGGCCCTTATACGCCCGGCATATTCGCCATAAATATTTACGTCCTCTGTGATAACTGGCTGAACTTCAACAACTGTTAGCGACAAGTCTTTGACATGACGTCGGGAAAACAATATATATGCAACGGCACCAATTACAACAATTGCAGCAACAGCTAAAGCTACAATCTTATAGCGTTTAAAACACGCTAAAGAACCGGAAATGATATACCTTTTCATTTTATATCAAGTTGAGAATGTGTGATGAATAGAAAAAATCCAATAGAGGATCTTTAATTATGAACAACTCTATGTCTAAAAAGTTCAATTCAGCCCGGTTTAATCTTTAGCAAGCATAAACCGAGCTGAATTACATTAGACAAAAAAGTTAACTAAAAATTATATCCTACAGCAATATTACATGTATTACGACGGAAGTTCAAATCGCCCTTTCCGGGATTATATGCCTTCGTCATCCCCACTGCACCTGATATGGCAACATAGTAGTTATGGCCATAACTCATACTGATTCCAAAATCCCACTGCATGTCAAATCTCTTGAAACCATTCTCCATTATAGAATAACTATAATCTTTCAACCCGTTGACATGAGTATTGGCTGTGATATTAGTATTCAATACCGGGCCGGTGAACAGACTTACCGAAATATCATCGGTGAAATCAAAGTGGTAACCTACATTAAATGGAATCCTGAATCCAAAATTACGTATTGAACCTTCATAGACGGTAAATAAATCTTCACGCAGACCCGGGAGTGATAGATCGTAATCAAACGTATCGTAAAACAGATGCAAACCAGGCTCAAAATACAAATTTTGCCACAGTGGGATATTATATACCGCACCCAACGTAAATCCGGCACCATTCCCATATGAGTCATCAATACACCCGGCTGTCGAACTTATGTCAAAACCTAAACGTATTCCTAAATAGCTCTCATTTTCAGGATTATCAAGCAACAAATTGCTTTGGGCCTTTAATGCCCCGATAATACCTAATGCTGCGGTTACAGCTAACATTGCGCGCTTCATAGACTATAGCTTTTTTAGTTTATTAATAATCATATAACAGTTCCAAATCATCAAGATACAATACACTGCCATTACCTCCTGTAAAATAATCGCCATACTTCGATGCCGAACCTACGATTAAAATGTAGTTGGGAACGCGCTGAGTCGATTTGTAATCATATTCGATTTCAAACTCTATATAATTATCAACATTCCTACCATACTGAATGTTTCCGTATGCAACAACTTCAGCCCCATTGGGATCAAACAGCTGCCTATTCTTCGGATTAGTTCTGATCTCAAACGGCTCCGCGCTATCAATAAGCGCCGACCATACTATACATGTGTCAGGACGACCTTTCAAATCTTCAAATCCCGATGTTACACTGCTTATGGGGGCCGATTTATACTTTAAATAACCCTTTAATTTAGTTGGACGTTGTGTAAACGGTCGGCCAAAACTCAATATACCATTGGTTCCATCAGTGCGAACATATACCCCGGCAAAAATATTACCGGCCGCCAACTTGCCCAACGAGCCGATACCAACAAAACGAGTCTCAAGCATCGCTGCGCGACCGGTTCCTGATGGAGTATCATCAGTAGGTTGAGTGTTACTCGGTCCGAGAGTTGTCGCGCCTTTATTACCTGTATCCCAATACGACACTCCATTCTCAGCCCACGGGTTCCATACCTTACCATCAAGCCACCAGTTTTCAAAGTCACTATTAGGTACTTGAACCACCTCACCGGTTGTAAATACGACCTCAGCGGCATACTCGTCATCAGAATAAGCACGAGCTGCATATTCGGTACCGGCATCAAGGTGTACGAGACGTGCTGTGAAACTGCCTCCATTATAGGTGATCCATGCCTCGGGAACTTTTATCCATTCATCGCTGTTACCTCGCCTGTATTCAAAGCCGTTGCTCTTTCCCTCCTGGGCTTGACCATACAACCATGCTACATTGGTCCACGCATCAACTCGCTCAGTAGTAACGGTACTCTCCGTGAGCTCAGCATATATTGTCCATATCTCTTCTCGACCATGATTTGTAATTGTGACTTCCAATGGCTTCTTCAAGCTTATCACACTGCCGGCAATATCGGGTGTAACGGTAGAACCGACAGCACCAAGCTTCATCGATAACACTTTCAGACTTGTCAAATCAGTACCCTCAGGCATCGTGACCACGACTCGTTTTGCCGGCACATCAATAATGCTCGTACCAATTTGCCCCGAAATACTGAAATAGCGCTCGATATTTTGCGTTGCCTTGATAACCCACCAATATTCCTGATAGATCTTGAGCATTACAGCCGTTGGCTTAGTCAAATTCAATGGTTTGTCAAGAACACCTTCCTCCACTACAGCGCCAGGAGTAACAGTATATCCGGTTACATTGACACTATATATATCAGCCTCTTCACCGAGAGTCAAATTAACCACACGTGTGGCCGAATCTATTACAGCACTCTGAGACTCTCCTTCCACTGTAAACGTAAGGAAATTAGCTTGTACTCGTGGATAAGGAATATCATTCTTTATACATCCTGACATTAATAGCGACAATACAGCTACCGCTACCGATCGTATTAAGTATTTCTGTTTCTGAGACATTCTTTCTAAAAACTTATTGGACTCTTTTAAATACATATCGCCATACCAAAATTGATATTGAAAATATTGAATTTAAAATTAGCTCCACTTGTGAAACGTGATCCCTCATCCACACCATCGGTAATTTGGTGCTCATTTCGCAACTTCAAACCAAACACACCAAACGAGACATTGAATGCAACATTATCCATTATAAACACTGCAAGTCCCGGACTAAAATTCAGACTCGCCTCTGTTATATTGGTGCGGGTATCTTTCATCGATCCATCATAGATTCGCTTAAAGCGCGATGAACCGCTACCAAACGACAAATCAATCTCATTGAAGACACCAAAGCGCTTCATACGCCCCAAGCCTACATAGTTGCGGTAGAAAAAGCCGGCGCTATAAGTTTGAGAATAATAGGATATATCACCTATCGTAAAATTCATATCATCACTGAAGTCAAACGAAAGTGAACCCAGATTGCCGGTCATGCGCGTGAAATTAAACTTCAATCCAACGGTTTGATTGTTTCTAATAGCATAACTTATAGATGGCTTGATCGAATAGGCATTTATACTCAAATCAAAGTCCTTTATCATCGACAGGATCTGGACATCATCGCTCGAAAATTCTCCATAGGAAGCTGTGAGCCCAAATTGCCACTGGCCGCGTGGTATAAACAAATAGTTATAAAGTCCACGATCATAACGCCCATAATTGGCCTGCGGCAATATTATACTTATAGTGTCTCCGTCTACTATCACCAACTCGTCATCAAGACTGTTGTGTACAACAGTTGAATCAACAGGAATCTTTGGACCTTTGGTAAGTTTGTTTATTATCGATTCGGGCTCCGGGTCAGGATCCTGTACAGTTACTGCACGAACTTGTGCTCCTACCATCAGCGTTATGCCCAAGATCAATATCTTATATATATGTTTCATCTTGACTACAGGTAAAAGGCTACGCCAAAGGTTATTGAAAACAGATTGATTTTAAAATTTGCCGACTGATTGCGCCTGTGGGCTACATAAACCTGGTCGGTAGTCGATTTTGTATCGGTATAGCTGAAACCCAAAACACCTACATTGACCTCTATAGCCGAGTAGTTGTTGAGAAACATTATCATACCGGGAGCCAAACCGATATCAAGATCAAACGAGCGCTCGTAGGTTCCTGTCACATCCTGACCCGAACCGTTACAC
>CANOKG010000116.1 GCA_947566655.1 uncultured Muribaculaceae bacterium
TGTGATATTTCTTAAACATATTAACAAATTCAAAAAGTCAAGATGACTTCACACTTTAACACTCATGTAAATTTTTTGTTGCCGGAGAATTTTCGAAAATTGCTGAAAAATTTGGAATTACTGATTATTGGCATTACCTTTGTGTTGTTAATAAATAAGTACAGGGCCTCACCATCAGACGTAGTGGATGGTAAGGCACCTTATTTTTTATGTATAACTTTTAAATTTAATATACGATACTATGGCTATAACCTTCATGACCAAAGATGGTTACCGAAAAAAGATGGAAGAAATCGCTTACCTCGAAAATGTTAAGCGACCGGAGATATCACGTGCTATTGCCGAGGCCCGCGATAAAGGCGACCTTAGCGAGAATGCTGAATATGATGCCGCTAAAGAGGCTCAGGGTATGTTGGAGATGAAAATCTCTCAGCTAAAGGATCTTGTGGCTAATGCCCGAATCATTGACGAAAGTAAGTTGAATACCGACGAGATTCAAATAATGAATCGAGTAAAGATAAAGAACTTGGCCAATAACATGGTAGTGGAATATACCATTGTTACCGATAGTGAAGCCAATCTTAAAGAGAAAAAAATTGCAGCTTCTACCCCTATAGCCCAAGGTTTGCTTGGCCACAAGAAAGGCGACGTAGTGGAAATCAATGTTCCCCAGGGGTTGATGCGTTTTGAAATCGTTGATATCTCATTCTAACGTGTATGGCTACTATTTTTTCCCGTATTGCTGCCGGCGAAATACCATCATACAGAGTTGCTGCCGACGAAAATTACTATGCATTCCTTGATATAAATCCGGTACAGCCCGGACACACATTGGTTATTCCACGTCGTGAAGTTGATAATATTTTCGATTTGAGCGAGGAGGAATATGCCGGTTTACAGCGCTTTGCCTATAAAGTGGCGAAGGCTATCGAAACCGCCATACCGTGTCGCAAGGTAGGTGTTGCTGTTGTAGGACTGGAGGTGCCGCATGCCCATATCCATCTTATACCGATTAATGACGAGAGTGATATGGATTTCAAAAAGAAGGCATCGGTATCGGCCGGGCAGATGGAAAAACTCGCAGCCGACATTGCAAAACATTTCAAGCTTTAAAAAACCATGAAACTATTTAGATCTATTTTCGCGGTGGCAGTGGTAGCCTTGTTGGCTTCTTGTAGTCACACGGCCAAGTGGAGTGTTGAGGGTAAACTCGATGGCTCTGAGGGTGAGCTTGTTACCCTTGAACGTTCGTTCAATGGCTTTTGGAGTGTTCTTGACTCGGTAAGACCCGGTGCCGATGGCAGTTTCAAGTTTCAGGCCGAGCCGTTTGGCTATCCCGATATTTATCGTTTGAAAGTAGGCGACTGGACAGCCTATTTCCCTATTGACAGCATAGAATCAGTGACGTTGAATGCCGATATCAAAACCCCATCCTATGAACTGTCGGGCAGCAGCAGTGCTGTGATGCTTAATGCTATGAACTCGTTGATCGACCAATCGATAGCTAAATATGGCCGTAATGCCGTGAACGATTCGGTTCTTAAGCAGCAATTGGCCGGTAACATATTGGGCGATATGGGCAGCATTGTGTCCTACTATATTATCAATAAGGAAATTGAGGGTAAACCTATTTTCGATCCTTCCGATAAAGGAGATTTGAGAATTATAGGTGCGGTCGTGAATTCGTTTTCATCTCTTCGTCCCCACGATCCACGCACCAGGTTTATGGAGCAGCAATACTTGGCCTATCGACGTGCCTATCATTCTACTCCCACACAACTTGAGGCTGTCGAGATCGGCTTCCCTGAAATTAATCTCAAGGATGTAAATGGTAAAGACCGCAGTTTGGCTGAGATTGCCGGTAATGGACGTCCGGTAATTGTGAACTTCACAGCCTATTCAGCTGATAAATCACCCGCCATCAACGTGGTGCTAAACGATGTTTATAGTGCCGGTGGTGTTGAGATTTATCAGGTTTCGATAGATGCCGATGAGTTCCAGTGGCGTGAGGCCGCCCGAAACTTGCCTTGGGTTGCTGTACTCAATTCGCCTAAGGATGGTGATAAAGTACTTCGCGAATATAATGTAGGAGTACTTCCCATGACTTTTATAATTGATGGCAATGGAAGGTTGCAGGAGCGTGTGGAGGATCTTGGCAAGCTTTCTGATCTCATAAAGAAATACAAATAATTTGTGAATGAGGCGCAACTCACTATTGTAGTGCCCGTGTTTAACAGGGCAGCTATTGTAGAGCGTACGCTGGATAGTATTGCTGCCCAGACGTTGCGCCCTCTTTCCTTGATTATTGTAGACAATAACTCGACCGATGGTACGGCCGATGTAGTCGAGCGATGGGCTGTGTCTCATCGCTCGTCGTGTTTTCAAGTAACTCTGTTGAATGAATCGATTCCCGGTGCAACTGCAGCGCGAAACCGGGGACTCGAATATGTAAAAACGCCTGTAGTTCAGTTTTTTGACTCTGATGATGTGATGACTCCTACTTTGTGTCAAGAGGTAGCGGATGCATTCAATAGTAATGGGGACTTGGATATTGTGGGCTGGGATATAGAGATTGTGGGTCCCGGAAAGAGGAAATCATTAAAACATTTTAAGCTCGGCAAGAACCCTATGAGGGCAGCTCTGGTGCATGGCGTCCTATCGACTCAACGCTATGCTGTGAGAACCGATCTAGTAAGGCTGGTTGGTGGTTGGCGTCAGGATGTGAAGGTGTGGAATGATATGGAATTGAGTGTGAGGCTGTTGTTGAAATCGCCAAATATAGGGGTGCTCGATACTGGTTCTAAGGTGACGGCTTTTTATGTTGATAACTCTATTACCGGAAATGCCAACCGTAAGGTGGTAAATAAGGAAAAAGAGTCATCGCTCGACTCTTGTTTTGAATCGCTTGAGGCCGCGCGACATTTTGTCGGAATGTCGTGGGTGAATTACCGGCGTGCTATACTGGCTGCTGAGTATGCGAGCCGTGGAGCTCGTGGTGATGCACAGCGTGTATTGTCGGCGTTACCAACTAAAAAGCGTTGGCGCTACCGCCTTATTTATTTGAAACATAGGCTTTGGCGCCGTGGTTCATGGATTGTCAAGCCCCCGGTGGAAGTGCAATAATATGCTACGTGCCTACGTTATCAATAGGAGAGCGTAATTTGTTTAAAACAGCTCTTCGTATTACTACCGGTACAATATGAACCATTCCAAATTATATATATATAAAATATTACTGTTGATAACTCTTTTAGCTTCGCCTGTTGCAGTCGGAGCATTTGAGAGTGATTTTCATGCGACTTCATCGGTGCTGGCCAATGGTAATTGGATGAAGATAAGTGTGGAAAAGGGCGGAATACACTTTCTGTCGGCCGCTGATCTTCGCCGCGCCGGTTTCTCTGATCCCAGGCGGGTTAGAGTTTACGGCTATGGTGCCGAACGCCTTCCCGATGTTCTTGATCGCTCGACCTACATCGATGATCTTCCTCTGTTACAAACTGTCAATACTGAACGGGGAGTCTACTTCTATGCCACCGGCCCGGTGAAGCAGGTTGCATCTGCTACCGGGCAGTACTCTATCAGTATAAACCCGTTTACCACCTTGGGCTATTACTTTGTTACCGAAAGTGATAAGCCTTTGCGCGAGATATCGGTTGGAGTGTCACGTAATTATGAATTGGCCGAATCATATCAGGAAATGGTCTACCACAAGCGTGAGCTCATGAATGCCGGTGAAACAGGTCATGTGCTTCTTGGAGAGGATTTTCTTAATAATGTAACACAGACTTTTTCGTTCTCGTTGCCCGGACGTGTGGAGGATACTAAGGTGTGGCTTGAGTGTTCGTTTTATGCTAAATGCAAGGCGAGTTCGAGAGTGGTGTTTTCGGTCAATGATAACGCGTTGACCTACTCTTCGAGCGATAATATCGGAGTGCCGGCTTCTTCCAACGAACACTATGTGCATGCAATCCAGTCATTAAGCCGCAAAATATTTGATATGGAGGGCGACCGTGCACGGGTTTCTATAACCCATAGTCGTACCGGACAGGCTACTTTGGCTCGACTTAACTACCTCGTTCTTAACTATGAACGTAAACTCGAATTGGTATCGGGACAGGCCGATTTCTTCCTCGCGTCGAAAGGTGCCCGGTTGTCGGGGGCCATCGAGTCCACCCGTGTATGGGACGTGACCGATCCGGTTAATATTCAGGCAGTAGATAGTAAGTATGCTAATGGGGTAGTGGAGTGGCAACCTGTTTCGAGAGGCGCGCGCCATTATGTTGCGTGGAATGAAGGTGCAAACTATCCATCGCCTAAAATTGTAGGTCGTGTACCTAACCAGGACCTGCACTCGCAGCCGGTACCCGATATGGTGATATTTACTCATCCCGATTGGATATCGCAGGCCGAACGGGTGGCCGAATTGCATCGCCATGGCGAGGATTCGATAAATGTGCTCGTAGTCAATTGTGAACACGTTTACAATGAGTTTGCTTCAGGGGCGCCCGATGCTAATGCTCTGCGTAAGCTGTTAAAGATGTTTTGGGATCGTTCTACGCCCGATAATAGACTGCAATATGCTATGATAATGGGACGCAGCGTATATGATAACCGTCGCATTACACCCACTGTCGCGGCTTTGAACTACAAGACTCTGCCAGGCTGGCAAACCGATAATTCGCTCACCGACAATACATCTTATACTACCGATGATATCTACTCGATGTTGGCCGATAAGTCGGGGTCTAACTTGGCCTCTGATTACCAATGTATAGCTGTAGGACGTATGCCGGTCACATCATTGTCTGATGCAAAAGCGGTGGTTGACAAGCTTTATGACTATGTCAACAATCCAATAAACGGTGAGTGGAAAAACCGTGCGCTGATGATTGCCGATGATGAGAATAATGGCGCCTTTATGCAACATAGCGATGCCATGGTGGAAGCTGCATGCAGCACCAAAGGAGGTGAACGTATTCTCTGGGATAAGGTCTATATTGATGCATATGAAAAGCAGAACAGTACTTATCCCGGGGCGCGCAGTGATATGTTCCGTACGTTGGCTGAGGGGGTGGTGTGGTGGAATTTTGCCGGACATGCTAATCCTAATTCATGGACCGGTGATGGGCTGATGACTTACACCGACGTCAATAATATGTACCTCAAGCATTTTCCGTTTGTGGTTGCGGCTACCTGTGACTTCGTGCGTTGGGACGCCAACGCCGTGTCGGCGGCAGAGATCCTGTATCGTACGCCTTCGTCAGGCATCATCGGTGCTGTAAGTGCTACCCGGCCAGCCTACATTGATCAGAATGGGATCTTTATGGCTGCGATGGGCCAACACATGTTTGCTACCGATGATAACGGACATAACTTGCCGATAGGCGAGATATTTAGACGTACTAAAAACAATTCGTCAACGACCGGTACTTGGAATAATGACAACAAGCTGAGGTATGTTCTGATGGGCGACCCCGCCATGAGACTTTGTGTCCCACACGTAAGTGTGAAACTAACCTCGATCAACGGATTGTTACCCGATATTGAGCAACAGCCTACTATAATGGCCGGACAAGATGTTGAGTTTGAAGGAGTGGTAGTTGATAATTCGGGCCGGGTGATACCCGATTTTAACGGTAAATTATATTTGACTCTATATGATGCCGAGTATAGTACCACATCCCATGGATATGGAAAAAATGGACTTAAATACACTTTCGAACAACACGGAAAACGACTGCAGGCCGGTGTCGATTCAGTGAGGGAAGGCCGCTTTAAAGCACATTTGGTAATGCCGGGCGAGATAGCCGATAATTTCCGTCCCGCTACACTTAACATGTATGCGATAGCCGATGATGGCCGTGATGCCGTTGGTCTCAGTTCCGACTTTTATCTTTTTGGTTTTGACGAAAACGCGGCTGCCGATGATGAACCCCCGGTTATTAAACAATTTTACCTTAATCATTCGTCGTTCAACCAAGGAGATAGAGTGAATGCCACTCCGGTGGCTATAGCCGATATTACCGACAATCGCTCCATCAATCTGTCGAGTGCCGGCATAGGTCACCAGATGCTGTTGACTATTGATGGACGTTCGCTTACCGATACCCCGTTATATTATACTCCTTATAGTGACGGTAGGGTTGGAGGCACGCTTGTTTATCAGCTCGAAGAGCTTTCTGAGGGAGAGCACTCGCTGAAACTTAGAATTTGGGATACCTCGGGAAATTCAGCAAGCGAAACAATTGATTTTGAAGTGGGAGCCAACGTTCAGCCCCGATTATATGAAATTTATGCCGATGCCAATCCGGCATCAGAGTCTACAAATTTCTATATTACTCATGATCGCCCCGATGCATTGATGACTGTCAATGTCGAAGTTTTCAATCTTTTGGGGCACAGGGTGTGGTCTACTTCTTTAACGGGAATGAGTGATACATTGAGGTCATTTCCCGTTGCCTGGAATTTAACAGATCAGGCCGGCCGGCGTGTTAATCGTGGAATCTACCTGTATAGAGCATCGATAACAACCGGCGATGGTGAGACTTCACAAACAGAAACACGTCGCATTGCCGTAACGGGATTTTAAAAAAGATTAGGTTAAACCACCATCAGTTCAGTTCTTAACATTTTATAAAAAGTTTAAATCAGTTCAATAACAAAGAAATACTATGCTTAACTTTATTACATGGCAAGCCGACCCGAGGCTCATAGACTCGTTCATTACCGTTCGTTGGTATGGACTGATGTTTGCAATTGGATTCCTTATAGGCTATAAAATTGTAGAACGGATATTTAAGCACGAAGGTGCCCCCGAACGATGGCTCGGAACGCTGCTACTGTGGGTGATAGCAGGTACTGTAATCGGTGCCCGACTTGGACATGTATTCTTCTATGAATGGGATGTCTATAGCCAGGACCCCATCAGAATACTTTATATATGGGAAGGTGGATTGGCCAGCCACGGTGGTACCATTGGTGTCATCCTCGGTGTGTTCTGCTTCTCGTGGTTTACAGCCAAGCGTTCTCCACTCTGGACATTTGACCGCCTGGTTATTCCTATAGCACTTGTAGGGGCACTTATTCGCTTGGGAAATCTGATGAACCATGAAATATATGGACATGTTACCGATCAACCCTGGGGTTTTAGATTTATAGCCAATATAAACGCTTGGATGGCAGGTGCCGAGCCCGTGTTTACGCAGCCCTCACATCCTACTCAGCTATATGAAGCAGCATGGTACTTGGCTCTGTTCACTCTGTTGATGTGGATGTACTGGAAGCGTAATGATGAGGAACGCCCCGGCCTTATATTCGGGACATTCCTTACACTTCTGTTCTTAGGCCGTTTTGTTATCGAATATCTCAAAAACGTGCAGGTTGGTTTTGAGGAGCAGATGATAGCCGATTATGGTGTCAATATGGGGCAGGCATTAAGTATACCGTTTATCCTTATAGGTCTATTCTTTGTAGTCAGAGCCTACTGCCGTCAGCGAATCCATATTCAATTTCCCAACCGGTTTCCTGATGAACCCGACAACAAGAAACGTTAAAAAGTTATCGGACTATTGATAATATCGCAGATTGATGTTATCTTTGTAAACTCTCATCACGAGAATATATACATGGGGTTGACCGGTTTTGACAGCGTGTAGAGGTGGTGAGTAAGCATGCAGAGCAATGATGGCTACGCTCT
>CANOKG010000117.1 GCA_947566655.1 uncultured Muribaculaceae bacterium
AAAGTTTCCTACGTAGGCTACGATGTAGCATCAGTTCCGGCCGCCGATGGCATGACAGTGAAACTTGTCGAGAACAACAAACTCAACGAGGTTGTAGTCACCGGTTACGGCTCTGGTAAAACATTAGGATCGGTTGTAGGTTCTGTATCAGTTGTCGGAGACAAAGTTCTCGAGAAAACACCTTCCAGCAACTTCGTTGACGCTCTTCAAGGACAAGTTGCCGGCTTGAACATTTTCTCAAACTCGGGTGAGCCTTCGTCAGTTCCATCAGCGATTCGTATACGTGGTGTAAATTCTCTTAATGCAAGCAATACTCCCTTGTTTATTCTTGATGGCGCACCTGTTACATCTGCTATATTCACAACTTTAAATCCCGGTGACATAGAAAATGTCACCATCCTTAAGGACGCTTCTTCTGCTGCCATATATGGTTCTCGTGCTGCCAATGGTGTTATTGTTATCACCACTAAAAAAGGGGCATACGGCGAGAAAGCAAAAGTAACCGTACGTGCTAATGTCGGATGGTCAGAAATAGCCCGTGAAGGCGTTGAACTGATGGATTCATGGCAGTATATGGAGTTTAGAGAAAAGATCGGCAGTCCGCTCTCAAACAATATTAAAACACTTATCAACGACTATGGCTTTAACACCGATTGGAGAGATGAGCTTATTAAAGACAACGCATTGCTTTATTCGGTAGATGCCCGTATTCAAGGTGGTACTGAAAAAACAAGATATTATCTTTCTCTTAGCCACTATGACCAGGATGGTCTTATCGCACAGTCGGGAATGAAACGCGAATCATTTAATGTAAGCGTTGATTCAAAAGTTAACAAATGGTTGCAGGTAGGTTTTACCGGTAATTTTGGATATAAGAGCTACGAAACAAACTCAGGTGCTACCGGTTATTATTACCAGAATCCATTCCAGACAGCTGACGAACTGTTGCCATTTGATGTTCCTTATTATTATTCATTTGGTGAAAATGGTGAACTTATTAAAGGTGAGAAGGCCGAATGGTATCGTTACACACAGATGTTCAATCCTAACTGGATGTCTAAAGCAACATTGAATGGAAAACGTTCAACTGTTACTGCGAATATGAACCTATACGAACAGTTAACTCCCGTGAAAGGTCTTACTATTCGTACTCAACAAGCTGTTAACGCTTTTGATTACCGAAATTCTTCTCACACTAACGCTTTGTCGGACTTTGTTACCCCCATGGGTGATAAAACCTCAGGAATGGGAAATCAGGCATCTAAGACAAGTGAGGCTTTCCAACGCTGGTATCGTTTCACATATACCAACACTGCTGAGTACAAATTTGACATCGAAAAATTGCATTACTTCACACTTCTTGCCGGCCAAGAGTCTATCATCGAGAAAGATGATGCTTTCAATGTGAAGACAACAGGACAACCTTCACCTACACAGTGGCTACTTACTGATGGTAATAAAGTTACTATGAACGATGTAGGTCAAAGTATTGAAAAAATCGTCATCAATTCTTATTTCTTCTCTCTTAACTATGAATTTGACAATCGTTATTACATTGATTTGAGCATTCGTCGCGACGGCAGCTCTAAGTTCGCTCCTGGTCACCGTTGGGGTACTTTCTATGCTATGGGAGCCATGTGGAATGCTAAAAATGAGAAGTTCTTTGCCGACATCAATTGGCTTGACGACTTGAAAGTTCGTGCAAACTATGGCTCAACCGGTAACTCTGGCATTGATAACTATGCATATCAAGGTTATACCGGCACAGGCCGCATGTATAACGGACAAAGTTCATTGGTACTTTCTACACAGTCTAACGAAGATTTGACATGGGAAACTGTGAAAGGTTTTGATTTTGGTGTAGATTTCCGTGTACTTGACCACATCTCGGCTGTAGTTGATGTTTATCGCAAAACTACAAGCAACATGCTTATGAGCGTTCCTTATTCATGGACCACCGGTTATGGTAGTGGCTGGGCTAACGTAGGCTCAATGAAAAATGTTGGAGTGGACGTTGACTTGAATTTCGATATTTACAAGTCCCGTGATTGGTATGTAGGTGCTAAGGTGAACTTCGGTTATAACGATGTAACTATTACCGAACTCTTCAATGGCCTTGATAAATTTACAGTACCCGGAACCGGTGTTACCTACGAACTTGGTCATAATCCGTTTAGCCTGCACAATGTTCGTTATGCCGGTGTTGATCCCCGCAATGGTCAGCAAATGTGGTATGACAAAGACGGCAACTTGACTAAAAAGTATGATGAAAGTAACGAGGTAGACCTCGGTAAGAGCTACATCGCGCCATGGAATGGTGGTTTTGGAATCAATGCCCGCTGGAAAGGTTTGTCATTGATGGCTGACTTTAACTGGACAGCCCAGAAATATATGTTCAACGGTAACTATTGGTACATGAAGACAGCTTCGGCACTTTCAAGCCACAACGGTTCGGTAGACCTTTTGCAAGTTTGGACCAAGCCCGGAGATGTAACAGAATTCCCAAATCTGACCGACCTTTATGGAAAGGCTCAGGATGTTCAGCCCGACTCTCGTTTTGTTGAGAACTCTTCGTTCATGCGTCTTAAGAATTTGACTATTTCTTACTCATTGCCAACCAAATGGGTCAAAGCATTGGATATTACTGATGTAAACTTCCATTTTACCGGTCGTAACTTGTTTACAATCACTCCGTTTAGCGGAACTGACCCCGAGTATGAGGCAAATGTTATTCAGTTCTCTTACCCCAATACCCGTCAATTTGAGTTTGGCGTAGAAGTTTCGTTCTAATAAATTTGATAAGCAACTATTATGAAAAAAATATTTTTATCAATCTTGTTGGCTGGATCGTTATTCACATCTTGTGATATGGATCTGAATGAGCCGGGCAAGATTACCGACAATGAGTCAATCCAGACCGTCGATGATTGCTTGGCCTATCGCAATGGTTTGTATTCGAGTTTCCGCGCTCTCACTTCGGGATCTTATATCTACGATACAGAGTTGGAAATGGATCAGTTCCTTGGCATGTTTGCAAACGGTAACCGCGGATTGGCGATGAGCAATGCCAGCATCAATTCTTCAACATCTGATATTGGTGATATTTTCTCAGGTTCATACAGCACTATGAAGAATGTCAACTTCTTGATTGAGCATGGAAATACCATCTACAATTCGCTCGATCCTGAAAGTGACGATGCAATCGATCTTGCTCGTTATCTTGCCGAAGCTCACTTCTTCCGTGCCTATTTCTACTATTACCTCTACGACCATTTTTGCCCGGCTTATGATCCTGCTAAAGGTGATCAAGAAGGACTCGGTCTACAGTTGGTGACCCGCTATGAGCCCACAGGAGACACCTCTAAGTATCCCGGTCGTTCCTCTCAGAATGAGACACTCAAACTTATCAATGAAGATTTGACCACAGCGTTCAATGGACTCGTTGAATATGAGAAGTATGACGATGATAATTGTGTATCAAATGCAAATTACATTTCAAGCTATGCCGTAGCAGCGTTGCAAGCACGTGTAGCTCTTGTATCAAGTCAATATCAGACCGCTGTTGACAAGGCTAACTATGTAATTGAAAGCGGCAAATTCCCATTGACAACTGGTGAAGATTATTTTGACATGTGGGCTACCGACTTTGGCAGTGAACTTATCCTGGTTCCGTTTGTCAATGCCGACGAGAGTGCCTATGTAGGTTCAATACTTGATGGTTGGGCCTATACATACCTTTACCCCTCACGCGTTGACTATGCTCCTACCAACACTGTAATAGAATATTACACCGATGAGGATATCCGTAAGGACTCTTTCTTGGAGTGGGTAGATGGAATGTCGTTTGGTGACATGGGCGAGACCAGCCTTTATACTTTTGTTAAGTTCCCCGGTAACCGAGCATTGATTAGCGGATCTAACTTGTACAAAAACATGCCTAAACCATTCCGCACCAGTGAGCTTTATCTTATCGTTGCAGAGGCTTCAGACGCTTTGTCTAAACCGGTTGATGCTAACGCAGCACTAAAAGCTATACGCGAGGCTCGTATCGATGGTTATACACACACTGATCTTTCAGGATCGGCTCTCAGTAACGCCATTCGCGCTGAACGTTCCAAAGAACTTATCGGAGAAGGATTCCGTATGAGCGATCTTCGCCGTTGGGGCGTTGGGTTCAGCCGCGATTCGTCTTATCCTATTAATCCTGAAGTTGAAGATTTCTTTATTGAATCAACCAAATCGGTTGTCTTTACTGCCAACGATTATCGTTATGTATGGCCAATCCCATATGATGAGATGCAGGTTAATCCTCAACTTAAGGGTCAACAGAATCCCGGTTATGAGATTTGATAACAATTAAAACTTATCAACATGAAATTGAATAAAATTACAACTGTTGCGGTTTGTGCATTGCTTTTGACGGCATGTTCCGACAACGATGATAATAAGCTGAATACCAAAGGTGGTGTTACTGTTGAGATGGCTGACGCTGATATGACCATCATCGAAGTAGGCTCATTATATAATGTCCCTATTAAAGTTACAGGAGCCACTAATGGTGAGATTATAGTTAATGTCAAAGCTGAACCTTATGGAGAAGACTCGGCTATTGAAGAAGAGAATTATTCTATAACATCATCTCGTATCATTATACCTCAGGGCTCAAACGAGGGGCGTGTGGAAATACAGCCAATCGATGATGTTGAAGAAAATGCCAATCGCAGCTTTAAGCTAACCATCGCAAGTGTTGAGGGTGCCGCAGTTGGCACCGATGCCTCGACAATCATAACAATCGAAGACGATGACAACACTCCTTATGCTAAGATGAAAGGACGTTGGGCTATGTTTGCAAAAACTGTATTTAACAACAGTGAAGATCTTGGTAACTTTGTTAATATAGTTCTCCCCGATCCCAGTGGAGATGATGCAGCTTCATATGGACGCAAGCTCTATGCTTATGGATTCATGGGGTATTCATTTGTGTTTGTCCCTATTAACTATTCTTACGATGCCGTTAATAATCAAGTGAATCTGTCGCTTGCAGTTGGTGAACCAATGACCGATCTTAATAGCCCGGTTAGTATGAGCGGTTATAAAGTAGCATTCTATGGTTCGTCGATTTACGAACAAGGTGGCACAATGAATCCCGGTAAGAGAATTAATATGACTGTGAACATGATGGATGAGACCGATCACGTTCTTTATTTCTCACAAACCGATAATTCACAAGAATACTACGTCACTATCCGTACCACTAATCAAACACAAGCGCCCTATGAATATAAAGATTGCATAGGTTACTTTGACGGATTTACCGAAATAGAATTCATCAGACCTGAATTACTTGGAATGTAACCAAATTAGATAGTACAAAGAAAGAGGTAATCCTTGGGGTTATCTCTTTCTTTGTCAATAAATAATTTTGATTAAGCCGATGAAATTTATTCTACCTATTTTAGCTATTGCGTCGTTGACGGCGTCATCTCAAAGCAAAATAAACATTAGTGGTTTGCAACAATTGGAGTCAATATGTTCTAAAACACTTTCAAGAGCGGCCGAAGCTCCAATTGTTGAAACACTTGTAAAAATGAATGAAGACTGGAATGCTGATATATTGTCTCAATTTGATGCCGAAGAAGTTCTTCAAGTATCAGACAACATTATCATAATACGAATTCCTGCCGACAAACTGATTGAATTTTCAAAAATCGATGCTGTCTCATATGTTGAGTATGGAGTTGAATATCAAGCAGAACTTGATTTTGCTCGTCCGGGATCTTTTGTTTCTGATGTTCAAGCCGGTTTTAGTTATGATGGGGCTGAGGTATCATATAAAGGTCGTGGTGTGGTTACCGGCCTAATGGATGTAGGTATAGATCCCAATCACGTAAACTTTACTGATGCAGAAGGGAAATGCAGGGTCAAGGCAGCCTATGACTATAACAATAATATTTCTGCAACTTCCACCACGGCAATGAAGCGTTTCACTACCGATAACACGAAAGAGACTCATGGAACGCATGTGGCAGGCATCATGGCGGGATCGTATAATGGCACAGGGTCATACTACTATACCGAAGAGGCAAATTCTTCTACTCAGATCCAGGGTTCGGAACGAATCCCTTACTATGGAGTTGCTACAGAGTCTTCAATTGTAATGGCTGGTGGCGCTTTATCAAACACCAATATTCTAAAAGGTATCAAAGCTTCGATTGATTATGCCAAGCGTGTAAATCAACCCGTTGTTGTTAACTTATCACTTGGAACTAATCAGGGTGCACATGATGGCAGTTCAGTTTTTGACGAGAGTATTGCCACTTATGGTCAACAAGGGATAATCTGTATTTCGGCAGGTAATGATGGCGATATGCCTATGTTTGCCGGCAAAACGTTTACGACCGATGACTGTACATTAAGAACTGTTATCAAGGGTAATAAGTTTGCAGGTGTTGATATCTGGTCGAATTCGTCAGAGCCACTTACAGTTTCTTTGTGTACCTTGGCAGGAACTAAATTAACTCCGGTGGCTTCAGTTTCAACAGCACCGGCCACCTCAACTACTGATGATAATTTTGCTAAATATGCTAACGGTACGGTAAAACTAACTTCCGAAATCAACTCCCGTAACAAACGTTTCCATGTCTTGATGTCAGGAGCATTTACTGAGTGTACCCGAACTGTCGTTATACAGGTAGAAGGTAAAGCCGGGCAACAAGTATATCTTTATGGTTTAAGCGGTAATGTAAATGGTAATGACGAGTATACATGTTTTACCAACAATAACAAATCAGGGTATACTGATGGAACCACCGATGGCACTATCAGTGATATGGCTTGTGCTGACAATATTATTGCGGTCGGTTCTTACAATACCCGTATTACCTGGCCTACATTTTCCAGAGTCGGCCGTTATATAGGATTTTCGGTTGGTGATGTGAGTCCCTTTTCTTCATTTGGTGAAAAATATCAAGGAGTTCAGCTCCCTGTTATTTGCGCTCCCGGAGCAAATATTATTTCGTCACTCAATAGCCATTATACCGACAATTTGAGTGAAAGTGCTCTTAAAAGCTCGACTTCGGCATCGGCGGAGCCTACGATTAAGACTAATCCCACTAACTATTGGGGACCGATGCAAGGTACGTCCATGTCATGTCCCTATGTATCAGGTACAGTTGCATTGTGGTTGGAAGCTGATCCCACTTTGACCGTAGACGAAGTCATTGACATCCTAAAGACAACTGCGATTGCACCACCTGCTACAGCTTCTGAACTTGTAAAGAAGCAATGGGGCGGTGGCAAGCTTGACGCGCTGGCCGGTATCAAGGAGGTGTTGCGCCGCAAGAGCAACACGGGTATCGGTAATGTAATGGCCGATGGCACGGGCTATGTTATAGAACCTACAGGCCGTGGTGTCTATAACGTTATGGTTGACGGTGCGGCATCGCTTTCGGTACGTGTATACAATGTGCAGGGTGTGGCCGTTGCCGAGGCCCTGGCTCATGGCAACGAGCTGACCATCGATGCATCGGGCGTGGCCAACGGTGTCTAC
>CANOKG010000118.1 GCA_947566655.1 uncultured Muribaculaceae bacterium
ATCTTAGGCATCGCTTTTAATGGTATTTGGGTAACCCTGAGCTTTGGCGGTGTTGTTAGCTCCGTCAAAGAGTACTGGACCGTAGTTGTTATTTGTCTTGACGGTATATATCGCAAAGAAGTCTGCGTCAGGGTTGGTGGCACTGGTAGGTGTTGCAGCTATTCCCCATTGTCCTGAACTTGTTGTTCCGACAAGATTTTTCTGTCTCAGTTTACCTGTAGACATAGACGAATTGATCTCGCCATTGGTTATTATCCATTGGTAAACAATTGCGTTGCCATCGTACGGACTCAGCATGATTGCGTCCTTAGTAATATCACCGACAATCGAAATCTTAGTTCCGGCGCCATATACATTGGCAGTAAAGAGTTCGCGACCTTTGTCGTGTATGTCATCAAAGATCCATACTCTCATTATGTCGGTACCGGCGAGATAGCGTCCCGAAACAATGATGTGTCCTGCATCGTCTGAAGTCATGTAGGTATTACGGCCATTGGGGATAATGCTCATGTCGAGACGCATTCCTGTATCTTCTCCCGTTTTGGCGTTGAGTACCATTGCCGACATAGTTCCCATCTCGTTTACAACGATATATTTGTCTGTAACAGCTATGCCGTTGTGTACGCCTGAAGCATCGGCTCCTGGAATTGTTTTCAATCCATATTCAGAGAGTTTTTTTACCCACATCAACTTGGCCGCATTGCGGTCTATGCCATAAGGAAGTTTAGACGGTATACCCTTGTTGAGGGAATATTCGGTGAAGTTTTTGCCGTCTTGAGCAACAACTTTGATTTTTGCGCCTTCAGCATCAAAGTCGAATGGTTCATTGGCAATATCGGGTACTACCTTAGCGTGAGGTGATACACTGAATGAGGCTGTCATTGGTTCGAGATCAGATTCTGTAGAAACGATCAAAATCGTGTGGTTGATCTCATCAACAATACCTTCTGTGCCGTCAGCGAGTGTTATTTCGTGAAGGTCACATTCCCAATAGTCTCGAATCTCTCCACGAAGTGAATATTGCGTTCTGACACCTTGTGGATTCTTTACCGTGATGTAGCTTGTTTTAGTAAGGTCAACGGTAGAGAATGCCGGCTCTATGACCGTGTTGTTGGAAAGAGCCGCTGTGATACGTATATTCCTGAGTGTCTCTTCTGGTAATAGATCATCGCTGGCTAAAGGATAGTTTTTAGGGAATACTACTACGATAGAGTGGTTGTCATAGTCAATTTCAGAGTGGAAGTTGTTGTCAGAGCTATCATCGCCGGGAATCTTGGCAGTAAGGGCCAAGAGGCCTTTGGGATCACCCGTCGACACTAACACTTCAGGTTCATGACAGCCTTGAAATAAGAGTGTCATGGCCATAGCCGATATAATTGATAATACTTTAGTTTTCATATTATTCATTGTCTTTAAAGGTGATTAAAGCCACTGGGGATATTGATTTACGAGACCATTGTTCTGAACCTCGCTGTAAGGTATCGGGAAACAGTAGGTCTTAGGGTTAAAACGGCGATCAACAAGATCAACTTCGATATAATTGAATGTCCCGTTTTCTATTTTGAAGCCATGCTGGCGGTATCCGTCATATTCAATATGTGCGAGTTTCCAACGGCGCATGTCCCAGTAAAGGTGGTTTTCGTAGGAAAGCTCCACTTTACGTTCGTGGCGATAGTCATCGAACCAGTCATCACCGGTCGAAGTCTTTGCAGGAAGATTTACACGTGCTCTAACATCGTTCATTGGGCTCTGATATTCAGTTGCTCCTAATCCAAGGCGATAGGCAGCTTCAGCACGGTTAAGGAGAACTTCGGCATAACGAAGTTCAACCCAGGTTTGTGCGCTGGATGTGTTCTTGAAATCTGTATGTGACTCGTCAACGAGTTTGCGTAGGAAGTATCCTGTACAGGTGGTATTCCAGCCGTAGGCAGCAGTGCCAAATTCCTGAAAAGTACCATTTTTACCCCCAACCGAGTTTTCCATAACGACTCCCTGCCATGTAGAACCGGGGTATGTTATAGCAGCTTGGAAGCGAGGCTCGAGATTCTCATAAGCCGGGCGAGCATTAGTACTACCCTCATGCCAAGGTGTCCAGTCAAATTGTTTACCGTCTTTTGTCTCGTAGCTCTCTACCATTTCCTGAGTAGGAACGCCACATGATCCCGTAGTGTATTCATTGGTTGAGATTACCGGTCCATACCACTGGTCAAATTCATGTTTTGGATTTTGCAGTGCATTATATTTGAACTCAATAATCGACTCTGTGTTATTCCCTTTCCATGAGTCAGCACAATTTTTTACTAACGAGTAGCGTTTTGAATTGATAACTGTAGTTGTTGCATCGTAGGCTTCCTGCCAGCGCTCGGCATAAAGCATGACGCGGCTTTTATAGGCTTGAGCCATAATAGCATCTATGCGGCCTGTATTGGTGTCATCCCATTTCTCTGGTAGGTTTGCAATTGCAAAATCGAGGTCCTGAGCAATGAAGTCCCAGACCTCTTCCTGGGTCGACATCGCTTTGTCGGTACCGTTGGGCAAGGTGTTAAAAATAATGCAACCGTCATAGCGTTTAGCCAAATGGAAGTAAACGAAGGCACGGAAGAATCGTGCTTGAGCTTCCCATAAGAGGTCTTGCTCAGCACCGAATTTCGAGTGCTTTTTCATACCCTCCAAAAATTGGTTAATATAACGAATTTGGGTATAGCATGTAGTCCAACCGCTCAGTGCGTTCTGGTTAGGACCCATGAAGTCATATTCTGTAGCATATTGGTATGCCTGTGCAGCGCGAACACCGAGAGTGGGGTGATTGTACTTGAATGCGTCAGTAAGGGCTTCGGTCATGTTACCGCCAAATTCACCACCAACCATCTGTCCCCATGAGCTGATGTAGCCATAGAAGTAGTTGACCTGCATGTCTACGTGTGCTTCTGTATCCCAGGCTGTGGGTTCATCTACTTTCGAGGTATTGTCAACATTGTCGAGCCAATCGTTACAAGCCGAAACAGAAGTACCTAACAACGCGATGGCCATGAATTTATATATAGATTTTATTGTCATAGTCTCTTATGAAAGGTTTTGTTAGAATGATAGGTTTACACCAACCGAGAATGTACGCTGCTGTGGATAGTAACCGTTGTTAACAGCCGGCGACTCAGGGTCGATATTGTACTTATTGAGACCGCTGAAGGTCAGGAGATTATATCCCTCGGCGTAGAGGCGCAGGCGAGTGATGCCGGCGCGTTTGATCCAGCGGGAGGGGAATGTGTAACCAAGCTGGGCTGTTTTCAAACGCAGATAGTTGCCGTTACGGTACCATAGCGATGAAGCGTAGCCGTTGTTATTTGAGTAGCTCATAGTTGCTTCCAGACGTGGGAACTCGGCATTTGGATTTTCCGGAGTCCATGCATTTTCAACCAGGTATATCGGAGAGTTTCCTCCTTCATAAAATGGTCTTGTGAACGATGTATGGTCTTGAACGCCGCTGTGTGCTGCTCCGCTCTGTGTATAAAGTCCGGTCAATGCTACTTCGCAGTCGAGACCCCAGGCCCAGAGCATGTCGAAATCAAAGCCGTTCCAAGTAGCGTTCAGATCAACGGAGCCGGTATACTTGGGAGTGTGGCTCTTTCCGAAGTAACCGTCATCATCACCCCATGCCCCAGAAGATGGCGCTACAATTTTACCGTCACCGTTCAAGTCTTTATATTTGATGTAGCCGGGTCGTACCTTTTGAGGTGTCGTAGGGCTGTTTTCAATCTCTTCCCAGCTTTGGAACAGGCCCTCTGCAATCATACCGCGTTTTACACCGACCTGTTTTCCGGCAAGTCGTTGCCACTCGGGGAGGTTGGGAGAGTCACCTGCATATTTGACCCAGCGGGCGTAGGCATAGGAGAAAATAAGTTTTGCACCATAGCCAACTTTACCAATTCGGTTGTTGTGGGTCAATGTCAAGTCGAAACCACGGTAGTCAATAGCATTAACGTTGCCTGAGTTGTAGTAGTAACCACCCATCGAAGGCGGATAAGCTCCGGTTGTTGATGCAATCTTATCATATTCATATTTGTAGAACACATCGGCTTCGATATTCAGCAAGCCATGCCACAAGGTTGCATCCACACCAACGTTGTAGTTATTAGCTTTAGACCATGTCAAAGTCGGGTTGCCAAGAACTGCGGGGTAAATGCTTGAGTTTCCAATACCACCAATAATTACTGAGTTGTTAATAATCCCCATAGTGTTACTCCACATCAAAGCCGACAGGCCGGTGGTGGTTGCCGTTTGTCCATATCCGGCACGGAGTTTAAGGTTTTGAACCCAATCGGCTGTGAAGAAGTCTTCTCGGTCGATTCTCCAGCCAACTGAAACACCTGGAAGTCCTACCCATCGCTTATTCATTCCGCCAAATAGGTAGCTACCGTCATAGCGGTAAGTAAATTCCCCAAAGTATTTATCGGCATAGCTGTAGTTTCCACGGAAAACGGCACCTGCAGAGCGTTGATGTTGAGTGTTACCGACGGGTCTGGGGTTCATGACTGTCCCTGTCAATCCAAGGTTGGTCAAGTTGCTTAGCTCGTCAAGTGAGATGAAGTTGAGCCCATATCCTGTAACCCCCATGGCGTGGGCACGATATTCACGCGTTTCTCCAAGAAGAAGTGCGCCAACTGTATGGTTGCCAAACGAGTTGTTATAGCCGATTGAGGTTTGGCTGGTGATGGTGTATGCGCGAGTGGTACTCTCGATAATGCTTGTATTGGCAGGCTGATCACTGTATTCGGGCTTTCCATCACCTTTTTTACCATAGAGTGGAGAGGCTTCTCCTATAGTGGAGGCATCGTAGTAACCACGCACGATTTCATAGGGTGTAGTCAATCGTTTCTGGTTGTAGAAGGCGGCGTCATAAGCACCTGTAAATTTGGCATACAATCCTTTGAGGAACGGAGCGTCATATTTCAAAGAGAAGTTGGTAGATACAACAGTGGTGTTCAACTTGTTGTAGCCAGAGTTTTCAAGAGCCTGATTGGGGGCTGCCACGAGTACGTTTCCACCCCAGGAGCCTACAGGATAGGTTTTACCGTTTATCGTGGTATACTCTGGGAGGAACGGTAGCGAGCGTACTATCTGCTCGGGAATATTCATATAATCATCGGGATTGGCGCTCAGGTAAGGCTCGTGCTTGTCGCTTACACGTCCTGATATACCAAGGTTGAATGTCAAGTTGTTGGTGATCTTCGCATCAATGTTGGCGCGCAGGTTATAGCGGGCATTGTCGAAGTTCTTAAGGTTACCGTTTTCCTTGAGATAGCCGAGTGAGGCGAAGAATTTGTATTTTTCATTACCACCCGAGGCACTGACATTGTGTGATGTACGTGTGCCTGTACCCCACAATTTGTCATACCAATTGGTGTTACCCCAGCCATTTGTGCCCAGACGCATGTTGTTGACATGCTCGGATGTGAACACCGGCTGGCAGTCGGGACCCCATTCGAGGTCATTGTCTAAGGCGTAGGCGCGGTTATACCAATAGGCATATCCGGGACCATCGAGCCATGTCTGTTGCAGCGCGTTGTGGCTCCAGCCGAAGGTGCCGGTGTAGTTTATCGATGTTTTCTCACTGTCACCCTGTTTTGTTGTGACGATGATAACACCATTGGCATCAAGACCGTATACGGCAACTGCCGATGCATCTTTAAGAATAGATACTGATTCAATTTCGTTGGGGTCGATTTGGTTGAAGTCTTCACTCGTGCGGCGTACGCCGTCAACAACATATATGATGCCTGTCTGACCGCGAAGAGTGATTGATGCAGCATCGGCGCCCGGCTGTCCCGAAGTTTGCACTGTGGCAATACCCGATACACGACCACCTATTACGTTGGACATCGACATTGTCGGAGCTTTCAAAATATCTTTGCTCGATACTGTTGATACAGCCGAAGTTACGGCTCCACGTTTCATTTGACCGTAACCTACAACAACTACTTCTTCGAGTGTCTGGTCATCCTCTTCGAGTGTGACGTCTATAACCTTACGGCCGTTGACTTTAACTTCCATTGGCTTCATACCAATATAGCGGAATATGAGCGTGGCGTTAGCGGCGGCATTAATGGTGTATTTGCCCATTATGTCGGTTGCAACACCTTCTTGTGAGCCCTTGACAAGGACTGACACGCCCGGCAGGGGATCATCGTTACTGTCGACTACGGTACCGGTGATTTGTGCTATGGCTCCGAAAGTGCCGATGCACATCATCACCACCCATAGTGATAGGCGGCTGAAAAATCCTGTCAGGACCGATAATTTTTCTTTTCCCATTAATATAATTTTAGATTGATTTAAAGTATGATCAGAAATTTGTCTCTAATAATAGCAATTGGGGGTAAACTTTTGGACTATAATGCATAACTATTACGCTTATTGTGTCCAAATATTGTGAATTGTAGACACATTAACATTGGTTAATGGCTTTGTCCAAGGCATGTTCATAAGTTAAGTGATTGGCTCCATACTTAGGGCTGGAGCCAACCACTTAATATCATGTGACTTTTTAGGCGTTTTCGGGGCGTGATGCTATCTCTTCGAGAATCTGCCAGCACTGGTACATTCCTCTTGGAACGTGGAAACAGCCTTTCCATTTGCCACCTTTAAGAGGTAACAGAACTTCGCCACGGCGATTGAGATAACCAAACCATTCGGGGTATTCCTTATCTTTAAAGTGATTCCATGCATAGTCATGAACACGCTCAAACCATTCGAGGCATTTTGGATCACCGGTGAGTTGGTATCCCTTGATCATTGTTATGAGGGTTTCAATGTGTACCCACCACAGTTTCTGATCCCATTCAAGTTCTTGTGGAGGGAATCCTTTGAGATCCATGAAGTAGAATATTCCACCAAATTCCTTGTCCCAGCCATATTCGGCCATTCTCAGGGCTGTGTTTTTGGCATTTTCTATAAGTTCAGGGCGCCCAAGACGTTTACCAAGGTCCATCATGAACCACATTGCTTCAATTGAGTGTCCGGGATTCATGTGCCGTCCTTCGTAGCAATCCACAAGTTGGCCGTCGATACCTATGTTTTCTACAACGAGTCCATCGAGTTCGGGGCGAACAAATTGTTCAACCTCGCTTATGCAGGTATCGATTGTTTGTTGGAGAAACTTCTCGTCGAGAAGATCCTGAATTTCGAGAGCCAGGTTGCAAAGAATCATTGGCAACGCGAAGTTCTTAAGTGGACGTGTGCCTGCGTGGAGCTTGTTCCATTTTCCCTTGGGATTGTCAACTTTGCTAAGGATGATGTCGAATGTTTTCTTGGCAATGTCGGCATATTCTTTATTGCCTGTGGCAATAGAGAGCTGACCAAACGCCATGGTGGCGAAGGTATACGAGAAAATGTTGTAT
>CANOKG010000119.1 GCA_947566655.1 uncultured Muribaculaceae bacterium
CCGGGTACCAGATAAGATTCGTTTTTATTATCGATTAGATATGAAAATGGGAAAGGGGATGTATCAGGATGATTGACATGTCGTCCCATGACAAGAGAGAATGCTCCAATTCGGGCCGGCCATAACAAATAAGAGTCGCTGGTTGTTTTAGATCCTCTTTCGACAACCCCCTGATGAATTGGACCTAATTTATACATGTGATTACTTTGGTTTGATCCCGATCCGGCGTTAAGAAATGAAAACAGTCCTGCAATTAATAAGCTTGATTTATGCATAGTTACTGTATACGGACCTCCAAAAATAGCTGCGGCTTCCCCGTTCTCGCAGTTGCAATTGGCAAAAAATAACGAATCGTGGGCCGAAAAAAGATGTGAAAGAATGGAAGCTTGCCCGACAAAGCAATGATGAACGACAGCTCCATCGTCAACTCTGCTGCCTGAAGCGAAAACGAACCCCTCGGCAATAACATCGCGGCCTACCATGACCGGATCGATTGATGAATTGGCAATAAAACCATCTCTAAGTCGTGTGGCACCTTTTATCTTAGCATAATCTCCAATCATAATGTCGGTTATTGTGCCACAATTAGTAATCTCACTGTTGATGCCGGCACGACCGCGTTTACCCTTAAGCGATTCTGCATGGTTTTTAATCATAGAAACGAGAGATTCAACCATCGCATTATCGTGTCTATACATTGCAATCATATATGCTGTTTGAGCAGACATGTTTTCATATATGGGAACCTCGCGTCCCCCTGTTTCATTTAGTACTGAGACATCGGTGCCAATACCAAATGAAGAATTTAAAGTTCCAACCAAGCAATTTATATTGTCTATATAGGAATTATCACAAATATCATAATTAGCGATGTAATTAGCTACGTTTCTGATCATGACATTGTTTCCAATTGTGACATTATGGAGAGTCGCATTTGTGATTTGTGAATTTCTGATTAATCCACCTTCACGTTCAAACGTGCTTTCCAGTTTTCCTATTTTTATTGATCCGGAGAATTCCACATTCGTAACTCGACTGGCATTGAATCCTTCGGTTGTTACTTGAATTGAATTCCAGTTTGTTGCAGTGCAACCTCTTGCAGTAAGCGTTGAAATTTCGTCTAAAGTTAATGGACGGTACTTGCTGGTGTTGATATTCATATTAAAGAGATAATTGGGTATGTGATAATTGAGAGAGGGAATGTAGTATTTTTTACTGCACTCCCTTCATAGGCTTTTATCTTATCTTAGAAATAAAAAACTAAGAACGATTTCTTAATCAATCTGAACAATTAAAAAGTTGGACACTTGCCAAAAACGTGTCGGGTCGGTAATTCTAAGGCTCTTCATCCCATTGGCATCGCTTTCGATAGTGTAAGAGTCGGTTGGTTGGTTGGTTATGACTTTCGCTTTGGTTGAATGAAGAGGCAGTAGGGTTAAGGTGCGTTTGTCGGCACGAGTGAAATAGGAACTCTCATAGTCACTTGGCATAACCTTTGTTTTGCGAAGAAAACCTGTTTCTATAAGGTTGTGCTCTTTTAATTCCTTTTTGTTTCCCAACGCGTAGAAACAAGTCGCAAGTTCGTTATTTAAGTTAACATTTTGATCTTCGGCTTCTTGACGTGCTTGATCAACAATGGCGACTGTTGAATTAAGAGAGTCGACATCGTGAGTAAGGACTTCAATGTGGGAATTTGCATTGGCAAGAGAAGTTCTCAGGCTATTTATAGTTTGATCTTGATCGTCAATTTGAGCTCGGAGAGTTTCAATAGACTTTTGTAGGGTGCTATTATCGCTTTGAGACTTCTTAAGTTTCTTTTCAAGGGCATCTAACCTATCTCGGCGCGATGCAAGTTCCTTTTGTATGGCAATAATATCATCCTTAATTTTTTGACGTTTATCGGCCGTCTCATTGTTAATGGATGGAGATGCTAATATGTGCTCCAACTCTTTTATTTGGGCCATTCCTTCAGATATATCATTCATCAATGATAACAAACTGTCTTGATCAGCTACGGCTTGAGCTAATTCTGACTGTGTGAGTTGTAAAGTCTCTTCGGTAGTTGGTTTATTTTCCTTTTGGCTGCATGATGCGAGCAAAAGAACAGAGACAAATGGAATTGTAAAGCTACGTTTCATTATTATTTGTATTTGTTAGTGTGTATTTTAGGAATGTTTGAGTCAACATTGCCTCCAACTACTAAAACGATTTCACCGCGAGGAATGTTCACCGTGAAATGCTCTATTAATTGTTGTATAGTGCCGTTTATAGTTTCATTATGAATTTTGGAAATTTCTCGAGATACCGATGCCGGTCTTTCTGAACCACAAACCTCGGCAAGTTGTTGCAAGGTTTTTACAAGACGTAGTGGAGATTCATAAATCACAAACGTACGAGAATCGTTAGCAAGAATATTTAAACGCGAGGAACGGCCTTTTTTAGGGGGCAAAAATCCTTCAAATACAAAGCGATCACAAGGAAGTCCTGAATTAATTAATGCCGGTACAAATGCAGTAGGACCTGGAATGGTTTCTATTTCGATATTTTGACGACGACATTCACGAGAAAGTAAAAAGCCGGGGTCTGATATACCGGGTGTGCCTGCATCGGATATTAAAGCGATGTCTTCTCCAGCGTCCAATCTGCTGGCAATCATTCCAACGGTTTCGTGTTCGTTGTATTTGTGATGGCTTGCAAGAGGCGTTGATATATCGAAATGTTTCATTAGTTTACTACTCGTTCTGGTATCTTCGGCCAGTACAAGTGATACTCTTTTTAATATATCTATTGACCGTGGTGCCATATCCTGTAAATTCCCTACAGGGGTTGGAACGATGTAAAGTTTTCCCGCCATAATCTATTTATAATAATTAGATAGAAGTTCTACAAAGGCCTTAACATCTTCGTTTGATTGATCCCATTTTAGATCTTCATAAAGATAGTCTTTTGCTTCGTCCAAGTTAGACATAGCCGACAAAAGGTCAAGACATTCTACATACTGTGCATCGCTATTGCCAAACAATTCACGACGAAATCTGAATTTATCGTTCAAATTAAAAACTGATGATACAGGGCGTCTTGTTGGTATTGGCTCGGTATGAATAGTATTGGACGATACCCCCTTGTCAATAGGAGTATCGTTAATAACATAAGTCCTATGGTATGGAATAGGTTCTGGTTCTGATGTGTTTTCTCTTGAAGGATCGATCTGATCGGTTAGCGCCATAACACTTGTCGTAGGATTTGAACGGCTGTCATTTTCACACCTAACAGATTCCGTTTCTACCGGTTCATCAAATTGATCCATAAAAACAGGCTCTTTAGTGTCATCTGTTATCACAGTTGAGTTGCTTTCCATTTCCACAAATTCATAATTAGGATTATATTCTACCACTTCAGAATCATTTGTGTAAATGGGGTAATCCTGTTCAAGTGTGTCGGGTTCTTTGTTGATTCCGGCTTCAATATTGTTTTTAACTGTTGTATCTATTGAGGGTGACGCTTCTTCAATAGTTTCCTCAATATAATTGTCAACATCGTTTTGTGTAGGTTCTTCATTGTGTGATGTTATATCTTGAGTTGATATTTCATCAGATTGCATATGTTGAAGATTACATTCTTTACAAGATGACGAAGAAAGGTTTTCTTCGTCAATTTCATCAAGACCTTCGGTAAGAGTTAGTATCAATTGTAATTTGTGGCGCAACAATTTTATAGCATCTACCGGTGTCTCATCACGATGAGAATGAAGTAACAACAACAGGCCATCTGTTTCAAGTAAAAGTTGGGAGAGTTGATCGGGATTATGACTCATAATTTATACTGATTGCTAAGTTATCATATATTGTTTTATTTCAACTAAATGTGTCTATACCTAAAAGTTAATGGATCGTGTCAGGTCTATTACACACTGCAAACTTACTAAAAAATTTCCAATAACCATTGTTCTATTTTCTTCCTTATCGATGAAAGTTGGCAATTGGCATCATTTATGAATATAACTATAGCATGTGATGGTTTATTATCATTGCCTAATTTGTAGCCGGCATAAGCTAATATACCTGTCATTGAGCCACTTTTTAGGACCAATTTTTCTTCGAGTCGAGTGTGTTTTAAGAGACGCTCTACAGTTCCTTGTTTACCTACTTTGGGTAGACATTCAACAAATTTCTGATTCTGCGATTCATTTTTCAGGAAATTGGCAAGTAAAGCTGGCGTTAAAAGATTCATTCGAGAAAGGCCACAGTGGTCTACTATTTTGAAATTACTTGTACTGAGCCCTATAGATTGAATGTATGCTGATATTGAATCGATAGAATCTTCAATCTTTTTTTGTGGCGATAATTCGCGACCTATAGACTGGGCGTAAAGATTGTCACTTTCATGCAACATGTAGGTTACTAATTCGGTAAGTGCATCTGAGCGATGTTCAACCATCATTGACATAGAGTCAATATCAAGAAATCCATCTTCTAAAATGATTCCATTATTCCAAAGGTCAAACTTCAGGTCATCAATTATATATTGAAGGGGAAACATCATCATACAGTCGTTAACCAAAGCACGGTTGTTGTTATAGTTGAAATTAGACCACCCTACTCCATATTCGGTTCCAATATCTTCCAACATTATTGTTGGACTAATATAAGGTTCAGAGCCATTTATGATTAAACGGCCTTTGATGCTGTCTATTCCTAAATTTTTAATTGTTTGACATATATTTTGATCAAGAGAAGGATCACCGGAGCCATTGATTAAAATATTTCCATCGAGGGTACCATGAGAAAGCTTCCCGGTTGCAACGATTTTTGTATAAAAATGGTAATCATGACCTAATTTTCTAAGTGAGATAGCACCAGTAATACATTTTAAAGTGCTTGCCGGAGTAAAGAAATCGTTCTCATTCAACGATTGGATCATTTTACCCGTATTTATGTCAATGATCGCATAACCTATGTGGGCACCGGGAATGTTTAAAGTGTCAGTAGCATGAGATCTGAATATACTCAGCGAAAATACAAAACATATTAAGACAAAACGTAATTGATAATTCATAAAGCAATCAAATTTGTAGGATGAAGTTACATAAAAGTTTAGATATAGCAGGTATGAATGTCGAAAATTTTGTATCTTCGCGTCAAATTTAGAAATAAAAAACTTAATGGTATCACATACTCGAGAAAAACTTATAGAGGTCGCGCGACAGTTATTTGCTTATAAGGGTGTGGAAAACACCACTATGAGTGATATAGCAACAGCTTCAGAAAAGGGCCGGCGAACAATCTATACTTATTTTAAGAGTAAACGTGAAATATATGAAGCAACTATTGAGTGTGATAGTGAAGAAATTGTCAAGCAATTAAGGAGTGTTGTTGGAGAAGCAAAAAGTGCACCAGATAAACTTTCTTGTTTTTTACGCTGTCGACTTGATATGTTTGATCCCCAAAATATGCCATCTCATCGAGGTGTAACCATTGATTCTATTCTGAATTTAGATTTTAATCGCATTGATAGGGTTCGTAGAAAGGCAATATCTAAAGAGAAAGAAATATTGCATGAGATCTTGGAATTGGGTATATCTGATCAAAGTTTTGATGAGAAACAAACTCAACGTTTGATGCCGGTTTTGCAATTTATTTTACAAGGGATTGATCTATCGGTTGCTAACAAAAATTTCGAACAAATAGATATAGATGCTTCTAATTATAAGAAAGATATAATAGACTTTATAATAAACTCATTAGTAACAAATAAAATTACTGAAAAATGAAATTACTTGAAGGAAAAACAGCCTTGATTACTGGTGCCGCACGTGGTATCGGCAAGGCGCTCGCATTGCGTTTTGCAGAGGAAGGCGCTAATATTGCTTTTACCGATCTTGTTATCGACGAGAATGGAAAACAAACAGAGGAAGAAATTGCTTCACTTGGAGTGAAGGTTAAAGGATATGCTTCAAATGCGGCTGATTTTAATCAAACTAAAGAAGTTGTAGCTGAGGTTCATAAGGATTTTGGTTCAATCGATATCCTTGTAAATAATGCAGGTATTACAAAGGATGGACTTATGATGAGAATGACTGAGGCCCAGTGGGATGCTGTAATTGCAGTAAATCTTAAGAGTGCATTCAATTTCATTAATGCAGTTCTACCTGTAATGCTTCGTCAACGTTCAGGCTCAATCATCAATATGGCTTCGGTTGTTGGCGTTCATGGTAATGCCGGTCAAAGCAACTATGCCGCTTCAAAGGCCGGTCTTATAGCTTTGGCAAAAAGTATCGCTCAGGAAGTTGGTTCGCGCGGTATTCGTGCCAATGCTATTGCTCCTGGATTTATCGAGACTGCTATGACTGCTGCATTGCCTGATGACGTTCGTGCTGAGTGGTGCAAGAAGATTCCATTACGCCGAGGTGGCAAAGTAGAAGATATTGCTAATGTTGCAACTTTCCTTGCCAGTGATATGTCAAGCTATGTAACAGGTCAAGTTATACAGGTTGATGGTGGTATGAATATGTAATTCATTTGTAAAAAAGAATTTATAATACCTATCAGAGCCGATTCCAATCACTTTTGAGAATTCATGGAATTATGGAATCGGCTCTGATTAAAATCAATGAAATGTTGACCTATAATACTCAGTTAAAAAAACTCGTTTTGCCTGAATATGGACGGAATATTCAGCGCATGGTTGATCATTGCCTTACGATAGAAGATCGCGAAGAGCGTTCTCATTGTGCACGTACCATTATACGCTCTATGGGAAACCTGTTTCCGGAGTTACGCGATCCTGATAATAATAACAATAAATTATGGGATCATCTCGTAATAATGTCGGATTTTAAGCTTGATGTTGATTTTCCGTGTGATGTAATAACTGCCGAGAGTTTAACGTCTAAACCCGATAAGGTAAACCTGTTGACTTCTGATGTGAAATTCCGTCACTATGGCCGTATCCTGCCTCAAATGATTAATAAGGCAGCAGAACTTGATGATGGGGAAGAAAGAGATGCCATAATCCTGTATCTTGCAAATCATATGAAAAAATTGATGTTGGCAGTCAATAAAGATGGTGTGGAAGACGAGAAAATTTTTAAAGATCTCTATGAAATATCCAACGGTCGGATATCAGTAGATAGAGAGTCTATTCATTTACATCAATTTCAAGAGGCTCCTGTACAAAACGGGAAAAAGAAGAAGAAAAAATGATAGGCTCAACTGAACTTTTTCCAATAGGTTTTTTGGGAAAACCACACGGGATTAACGGAGAAGTAAATTTCTTATTAACTGAACCAGTTGATCCCGCAGACTTATCA
>CANOKG010000120.1 GCA_947566655.1 uncultured Muribaculaceae bacterium
ATGTAAATCATTCATATATCGACTGGTATGCAAGAGTGAGATATTATCTTGGCAGTTGGAATTTTACATTTACATATGTCTCGGACAACGGAAGTGCCGACGGGTGCATGAATGGTATATGGAATCGGGGCAAGAGCGATTGGTATCTCACTTTCGGATGGTCAAATTCGGACTGGAACGTAAGGGCCGATTTCTTCAATTTCACAAGGTGGAACTGGCTGAACAACCGACAGGAAATGCACAGCCAATATTATGATACCAACGAGCAATTTATAAACGGAAAGAGCCGCGCGTTCATTCAACTTTCAGCCACCTACACATTTGGATTTGGCAAGAAAGTAAGCCGTGACAACGAACCGGGCACTTCCACTTCAGGATCATCTGGTATATTGAAATAGACAGCTAATCATACAACATGGAATATCCTCGGCAGTGATGCCGGGGAATTTCTTATTATATTTATCAACCTATTTTTATTAATAATTGGAACAATCAGAAGATGTTGCTATTTTTTTTGTTAAATTTGCATTGATAAGAGATTTATTGTAAAAAATCCAACCCAAATAAATCAAAATAATAGTTGCATATGCGTTTTATGAAAATTTTCGCAGCGACCCTGGTTCTGACAGGTGTCGTCGCCATCCATGGTTGCTGCGATGATAAGTACCCGTCGATCGAGACCATAGAAAAAGAGTTTAACGGTGTTCCGTCAGACGTGACTATCGCCGTCTATTGGTATTGGCTCAATGATAATCTGTCGAAAGAAGGAGTAGTCAAGGATCTTGAGTCAATGAAAAAAGCCGGCATCAGTCGAGCCTATATCGGCTTTCAGGGTATTGATGGTGTAGAGTATGGAAATGTCAAATTTGAATCAGACGAATGGTGGGAGGTATTGCATCAGGCACTCAAGACCGCCACTGAACTCGACATTGAAATAGGAATTTTCAACTCTCCGGGATGGAGCCAGTCGGGTGGCCCGTGGGTTAAACCCGAGCAGGCCATGCGCTATGTGGCTAACGCTGACACTACAGTGACCGGTGGACAAAAGCTCGATCTCATGCTACCGGCCGTGCCGGCCGATGGAGCCCACGACCTGGCTGTCATTGCCTATCCGATGTTTGTCCGTGAGGGCTTCTCCGAGACATTCTCTTTGGAGCGTAAGGATAACTTCTACTGGGAGACAGTTATAAAACCGTCTCAGATTGTTCCGGTGCGCTCTCTTTCTGTCAACGTGCACACACCCTGGAACGCCGTGGGATGTCTGCAAATGCAAAAAAATGGTGAATGGACTCCGGTCAAGCAATTCCTCATTGATCGCTATAACGACATGAAAACGGTAGGGTGGGATGTGTATGCACCGGTCATTGTGTCGCTGCCTGAGATAGAGGCCGACCAATACAAACTCTCAATCAATGGTGCCGGCACCGGTCATTTTGACGTTACTCTCTCCGAGCAGCCGTTGGTAGAACGGTGTGCAGAGAAGACTTTGGCCAGAATGTTTCAGCAGCCACTGCCAATGTGGGATCAGTACATGTGGCCCGTACAACCGGAGGCATCGGTCGATACATGGACTATCGATCCAGCAAAAGTTGTTGTTCTAACCGACAAGATGCAGTCCAATGGAAATCTCAAATGGGATGCACCTGAAGGTAATTGGGTTATATCACGTCTGGCCATGGTGCCGACCGGTGTGACAAATGCGCCCGCCGTGCCCGAGGCTACAGGTCTTGAAACCGACAAGTTGAGTCGCAAGCACATACGTGCACACTTCGATGCTTTCATGGGAGAGATACTACGCCGCATTCCTGCCGAAGACCGCAAATCATTCAAGATAGTAGTACAAGATTCATATGAGACCGGTGGCCAGAACTGGACCGACGGCATGGCCGAACGCTTCGAGCAGACCTATGGCTACTCTCCAATACCATACCTTCCTGTATTAAAGGGTATTCCTGTAGGTAGCCAAGATATGTCAGACCGATTCCTATGGGATCTTCGACGCCTGGTTGCCGATATGGTAGCCGACGAATATGTAACCGGACTGGCCGAGGTGAGTCACGAGAACGGACTCACCACATGGCTCGAGAATTACGGGCACTGGGGGTTTCCCGGTGAGTTCCTGAAATATGGCTCACGTTCTGATGAGATTAGCGGCGAATTTTGGAGTGAAGGTACTCTTGGCGACATCGAGAACCGTGCCGCATCATCATGTGCCCACATATACGGTAAGTCACGTGTATGGGCCGAGTCGTGCACCAGCGGGGGCCCTGTATTTTCGCGCTATCCCATGATCATGAAGCAGCGCCTCGACCGATTTTTTACCGAAGGCATCAACGCCACTCTGCTACATGTCTACATACACCAGGATGACACCGATGTCGAGCCGGGTTTGGCCGCGTGGTTTGGTAACGAATTCAACCGCAAGAACGTCTGGTTTGAGCAGATGGACATCTTTACCGACTACATGAAGCGCTGCAATTACATGCTTCAGCAGGGCACTTACATTGCCGATGTAGCTTACTTTATCGGAGAAGATGCACCAAAGATGACCGGTGTATGCGACCCCGCTCTTCCTGCCGGCTACTCTTTTGACTACATAAACGCCGAGGTAATCAACGACCATGCCAAGGTGGTTAACGGTCGCCTCGTGTTAGACTCAGGTGTTGAGTATTCGCTACTTGTACTGCCAAAGCAAGAGACAATTCGTTGGGAGGTACTTGAGACAATCAAATCTTTGGTTGACAAAGGACTTACTGTGCTTGGCCCACAGCCTGACCGCTCACCTTCACTTCAGAATTATCCCGAGTCCGACAACCGCATCAAGGCTCTTGCAGCCGAAATGTGGGCACCACTTGGTGATAATGGCAAGTCGGTGCGCGAGCTTGGTAAAGGCCGTGTATACTCAGGCTACGAGATAAGCGAAATCTTTGCAGAGCAAAATGTGTTACCTGACCTTGGCGTAAAAGAAGGAGAATCCATGCCGTTCTTCATTCATCGCTCGTTACCCGACGCACAGGTGTACTTCGTGGCCAACCCAACCGAACAGAAGGCTGACTATGACCTCACCCTACGAGTCGATGCTGACAATATCTATCCTCAACTTTGGGATCCCACCTCGGGTGAGGTGCGAAACCTGCCGCAATACACAGTAAACACCGATGGTACAGTCTCTATCCCGACCTCATTCCACCCGCTTCAGAGCTATTTTATCGTATTACGCAACGGCAAGGCTGTCACGCAGGTGCAATCAGCCAATTTTCCTGATCCTGTGGCGGTTTATGATTTTACTGAACATTGGAATGTAGACTTTGACACTGCACGCCGCGGCCCGAAAGATACAGTGTGTATGGACTCTCTGATCAACTGGATTGACTCTGACAACGACTCGATCAGGCATTATGCCGGAAAGGCCGTGTACAATACCACAATCAATATACCGGAGATCAACCACGACATGCAGTACTATCTCGACTTCACACAAGTGATGGTGATGGCACGTATATTTGTCAATGGTGAGGAAGCTGGTGGTGTCTGGACCTTGCCCTATGCCATCAATGTCACTCCATACCTTAAAGCCGGAAACAATGGCATCAAGGTAGAGGTGGTGAATAACTGGAAAAACCGTCTCATCGGTGACAAAGATATTCCAGAGGAAGTACGTCAGACAAAGACCAACATGCACACCTACACCTCCGATCTACAGGATTCAGGAATCATAGGTCCGGTTTGTATCTGCGCATATGAGTATGCAATAGAATAACCTCAGGCCCAAAAATCTGTAAAAATTCCCAATACCAAAGCAGGAAGACGCCACAAACGTCTTCCTGCTTTATGTTCATAAATTGCTGTCAGACGGTTGGGTTTCGTTCATCATATATTTTAGATACACCATATCTTTAAGTTGAATGCCGTCCTCAATAATAATATGGTCGTAGTGGTCAATAAAGAAATTCTCAACACGGTGGGAGTAAGTGAAACCACAATGCAAATAAAAATCTATGGTAGAGGGAACGTCTCCGGTTCCAACAAGCATTTTATTATATTTTCCTGAATAATATGTTATCAGTGAGTTGATTAATTTCTTTCCATATCCTTGACGTCGTGCACCGGGAACTACGGCTATATTTTTCAACTCACAAGTGCCTTCGCCTTCATCTGTGACTACACAAACTGCCTTTATCCCGTTTTCTTTGAGCACGAACATATCTCCACGCTCCAAATAGCGGTCAATCATTGATTCCTGTTCATCGCCGAGAAGGAGTAATTCCAAGTATCGCTTCTTGTTAGTCTTTATGTGGATAATATCTGCGTTCATTCTTTTGTCAGTATGTGCTATTACCCGATGTTAAAGCCCAACCGAGCGGCAATCCAATAGAGAATCATGAAAATAATCCAGTAAATAACTAATTGCAGGATTATAGCCAACCATTTGGAGGTCACTTTCTTCTTGATTATACGGTCCACAGGCCGACGTGCAAATGCGAAAATAATGCAGACAATGATTATTATCAACCACATATTGAATCAGTTCCTTCTGAAGTTTTATTTATGAGACAAAATTACGCAATAAATTGTAATGGTCGAGAAGAAAGTTACTCTAAAAAGTTTCATCCACTTGATATTTTAGGCAAGGCCCCTTGTTATTCGTTCCTATATATACGTTACATAGTTGGTGAGGACACTGCCGTTTTGTCTGGTGACGCATCGGCAATAGACATTTTTAGTGTGTTAAAACCAGACAGGCTCTTAGTCGAAAGTCTGATTTGTTGTATTGATTGTCCTAAATATTGTCTTGTTGATGAGGTTATTAGTTGTATGCAACCTCTCAAATTAGTAATTTTGCGATTGAATCAATACCATTATAGGACATGAGAACATCATCTTGGGAACATTTACTGAAAATAGTTTGCATCATACTGGCTATGATTGGGCCGGGGTGGAAAGCATTCTCAGCACCACAACTTCCGGAGCCTGAATTTTCATGGAAGAACGTAACTGTTGACGGGAAGAAGACTGCTGTATTTTGTATATTCAGGGATAGCCGGGGTATAATGTGGCTTGGAACAAACAGTGGGCTATATTTTTATGACGGTATTACGACACATCCGATAGGCGAAACTGAAATTTTCGGTACTCAAGTTTATTCTATCGTAGAGAAAGATGACCGCCTTTTTATAGGAAGCAACAATGGATTGTTGACTTATGATTATGCCACGGGTCAAGTAAAGGAATGTGACATTGATTCTCCTAAAGAAATCAGGACCTTACTATTGATAGATGATGATATCTGGATAGGTGGCCTAAATGGCATATGTAAGTTCAGTATAAATAGTAATGTTATAACTGATCACACCAAAGGATTGCCCCACAAGTCGGTTTATTCAATCCTGCGTGACAGTAGAGGGATATTGTATGTAGGCACTTATAATGGATTGGCACGTTGGGATATTAATTCTGAAATGTTTCAACCTTTGAAGGTGAAATCAGAAGACAACAGGCTTTCAACCCGTCTATTTGCAAATTGCCTGTTGGAATCACAAGATAAAGAGAATATTTATATTGGAGGAGAAGGTTTCTTGTACAAGTACACCCCGGCCAATGATAACTGGGAAAAGATAACACTCGTTGGAAATAACAATATCAAAAGTCTGTGTAATGGTGATAACGGTCATATACTGATAGGCACTGATGATGGAGTGTTTGATATGTCACGAGGTGGTGTCAAACAATATAGGCATGATTCCCGACAGGATCTGAGCGTTGCCGATAATGAAATTTGGTGCATATATTCCGATTCTCAAAATAACGTATGGGCAGGGCACGAACGAGGTTTCTCAATTGCATCCAACTCACGTTATTTGCGCACTATAGAGTTAAGTACTCTTGTCCATTCGGGAGAAGGGAATGAAATTCATTCAATATACAGGGACTCAAAAGCCAATCTTTGGTTTGCCGGTAATAACGGGGTGATATGTCTATCATATGATTCGACTCCACATTGGTATAGGCATACCGGGTTGCCTAATTCGCTCTCACATAATAGGGTTCGAGCAATACATGAAGATGCTGAAAATAACATATGGTTTGCCACCGATGCCGGTATCAATAGGTTTAATAGAGACAATGGTTCCTTTGATGTGTTCTATATCGTAGACAAACAGGGAGAACACAATTCAAATTGGGTATATGCATTAATCGAAGATGACACACACTTTTGGATTGGAAGTTTTCTAAATGGACTTCATTATGTCGACAAGAGGAAATTCAATAGCCAGGATAAAACCATCGTTTCAGATTTGTCAATCAATGCTGAGAATAAATCGTTAGAATTGTCAAGCAATCTTGTAAATGACATAGTTAAAGATCATGAGGGCAATATTTGGATCTTGTTGTTCAGAGATAATACATTGACAAGATTCTCACCTTCATCAAATGAAATAATTAAATATGATATTTTTGATTTAACCGGTGGATACCCCGCTAATATAAGCGCCGATAATCATGGCCGAATATGGTGTGCGTTCAAAGGAGGTGTAATTATTTTTTCGGGGAAAGATAAGTATGATATAGTGAAATTCCCTCATACTAACAGTGATGAGACTGTATTAGCTTTGGGAAAAGTTGGGAATGGAATGTGGATTTCTACCCAAAGTAATGTGTGGGGGGTCGATGGGCAAACATTGGAAGCTAATTTACTGCCGATACCACAAAGATCTTATACTGCTGTTTATGAAGATACCTTGAGTAACAAGGTGTATCTTGGTGGAACTGATGAAATACTTGAAGTTGCAAATAATGTCACAGAAAACTCCACCGATTACAAGACTATCAGCATGATTCTGAATGACCGTGGCGAGGGGTATTTGAATTTAGCTGATATAAAAGGTGGAATCAAAGGCAAGACAATTCCCTATGGTGGAAGTATAACACTCGTTGTAAGTTCACTTGACTATTCACCTGAATCAGTTCATCGTTATATGTACAAATTGGCCGAATCGGAGTCAGATACTATAGATGGATGGGTAGTCATGCCTGAGGGTACCAACACAATAACCTTTTTCCGATCTAAAAAAATGGGAGATTACAATGTATTGGTTAAAGCAGTAGGATCACCCATGTCTCCTATTGCCGTACCTTTAACGGTGAAGTCACCCGTGGCGTTATCATGGTGGGCTGTCATAGCATACATATCAATCGCTATTGGAATATTATATTGGATTGTATGGTATATGCGTAAAAAGAACAGTAGAACTCTACAGG
>CANOKG010000121.1 GCA_947566655.1 uncultured Muribaculaceae bacterium
CGCGATGTAAACATACGGTAAGGCTCATCGACACCTTTAGTCACAAGGTCATCAATAAGCACACCAATATAAGCTTGATCACGGCTGAGAGTGAAAGGCTCCCTACCCTGCACCTTCAAAGCCGCGTTAATACCGGCAATCAAACCTTGACCGGCCGCCTCTTCATAACCTGTAGTGCCATTAATCTGGCCGGCAAAAAACAGAGATGAAATCAGTTTTGTCTCAAGGGTATGATGCAACTGGGTGGGATCAAAAAAATCATACTCGATAGCATAACCCGGACGGTAAATCTGAACATCAGAAAGAGCTGGAACTGTAGTAAGGGCCTCAATCTGAACATCTATAGAAAGAGATGAAGAGAATCCGTTAAGGTAAAACTCACATGTATCTTCACCTTCGGGTTCAAGAAACAATTGATGCTCGTTTTTGTCGGCAAAGGTTACGATTTTGGTCTCAATACTCGGACAATAGCGAGGACCAATACTCTTAATCTGCCCGTTGTAGAGAGGAGAATCGGGCAAACCGCGTCTCAGCACATCATGTGTGGCGCGATTGGTATAAGTGATATAACATGGACGCTGGCGAAGCTCACGATTGACATGAGGCAGATATGAGAACTTATGGAAATCATTATCTCCAAACTGCGTTTCGGTTAATTCCCAATGTACCGACCTACCGTCAATTCTTACAGGAGTACCGGTTTTCATACGGTCAGCAACAAAACCAAGATCTTTTAACTGCTCCGTAAGTCCATGAGCTGTAGGTTCAGAGATCCTACCACCGGGCAATTGAGTACGTCCAAAATGCATCAGACCATTAAGGAAAGTACCATTTGTCAGAACAATCGACTTAGCTTTAAAGGTAACATTCAAAGCCGTCACAACACCTATTACTTTACCATCTTCAACGATAAGATTATTAACTTGATCTTGCCAAAGATATAGATTTGTTGTGTGTTCCAACGTATGGCGCCAAAGAGCCGAAAATTTATTTCGATCGCTCTGTGCACGAGGGCTCCACATGGCAGGACCTTTGGACTTATTCAACATACGAAATTGAATTGCAGTGCGGTCGGTAATTATACCCATCATACCACCAAGAGCATCTATTTCCCTGACAATCTGCCCCTTGGCTATGCCGCCAACAGCAGGATTACAACTCATCTGGGCAATTTTGTTGAGATCGTGAGTGATAAGAAGTGTGGATGCACCAAGATGTGCAGCTGCCGATGCAGCCTCACAGCCGGCATGTCCGGCACCTACAACTATGACATCATAGTCAAAACGCATATCTTAATAACAAATATAAAACGGTTACTTAAAATATAAGTTACAATAAAGCAAGGGCTTCATTTTCATGAGCTTCCATGATCTCGCGCTCTCCGGGACCCTTATCATCTATGCCACAGAGATGCAAGACACCGTGAATTATAACTCGCTTAAGTTCAGTATCATAATCGCTCATTACCAACCTGGCATTAGTTCTTACAGTATCAAGCGATATAAACATATCACCTCTCAAGAGTTGCCCTCGAGTGTAATCAAAAGTAATTATATCGGTAAAATAGTCATGCTGTAGATATTGACGATTGACTTCCAGAATTTTAGGATCATCACAGAATATATATGTAAGTTCGCCTACAATTTTTGCATGCAGACGTGCAACATCTTCAATCCAGCTCTGTAAAGCATCATAATCAAGGTCAGGGAGCTCCACTCCCTGGGCCAACCATTGGAAATTATTTTTCAATACCGTATTGATTTACAATCTCATAGATCATAACCATAATAATCAGAACTACAAGAATAATTACATGCAAAATTAAAAAAATTTGCCGAACAAAACAAATGTGGGAAAAATAGACAGCATGAACATCTCTAATCGCCAAAGAAAATATAAGCCGCAACAATTCCTGACACCGATCCGACAATATCGGCTAAGAGCGCATAACTCACAGCATAACGCGTCCTCTTAACGCCAATACTGCCAAAATAAACAGCTAATACATAAAACATTGTATCGGTACTACCCTGAATAGAAGCCGAAACGCGCGCAACAAAAGAGTCAGCCCCGTAGGTATTCATCAAGTCAACCATCAATCCTCGTGACCCACTACCACTCATGGGTTTCATTATCGCAGTAGGTAATGCACCAACCCAGTCAGAGTCAAATCCAAGCGAAGCAACAAGCCATGAAATAGAAACGGTAATACAATCCATTGCTCCTGAAGCGCGGAACATACCTATGGCAACAAGTATAGCAACAAGATATGGGATTATCGTCACTGCCGTTTTAAAGCCGTCTCTTGCACCATCAATAAAGGCCTCGTACATATTTAAGCCCTTTCTTAATCCGGCAAAAATAAACAGCATTATAACGCTAAACAAGACACAGTTGGCAATGACGCCACTCCATAGCTGCACAGCATCCTTTGGCAATGACGAAAAGAACCACACTATAAATCCGATAATAGCTGCCATAGAAAACAACCATGATAACAATACCGGGTCTTTTAAATTGATTCTCTGTTTGATACATAATGCAATAATGCCTATAAATGTAGCAACAAATGTAGCAACGAGGATAGGCATGAAAACATCAGTAGGATTCGCGGCACCTGCCTGCGCTCTATACATCATGATACTGACCGGAATAAGACAAAGGCCCGAAGCATTCAACACAAGGAACATAATCATAGCGTCGGTGGCCGTGTCTTTTTCTTTATTTAGCGTTTGTAGTTCCTTCATTGCTTGCAATCCAAGTGGAGTTGCGGCATTATCAAGGCCCAACATGTTGGCCGACATATTCATAAACATAGAGCCCATGGCGGGATGATTCTTTGGTACACCCGGAAAAAGACGAGTAAAAAGCGGACTGACGACTCTTCCGAAACTTTGTATCACACCAGCTCTTTCACCAATCTTCATCAAACCGAGCCACAAAGAAAGCACGCCGGTAAGATACAACGAGATTTCAAAGGCATTTGCTGCAGAAGTAAAACTCGAGCCAACAACAGTGCCCCAAATTTCGGGTTCACCAAGAAGTGACTTGAAAACGGTAACGATGAAAGCCACAATGAAAAATGCAATCCAGATATAGTTGAGCACCATAATGCCTAAGAGTATGTGATGTTGATTTGAGGAAAAAGAAATTTTTCTGACAAAAAATCTGAAACAGAAAAAATCGCCCTATTTCAGTATAAAGCAACCGATTAAAGCGATTTTAACTGTCCAAGAATTTGATAAAACAAAAAACCCGATAAGTTGTAAAGAAAATTTTAAATTATGAACGACTATTTATCAGAGTTAATCAACTTGATAGCCGCCACTAAATCATCTTTACTTACAACTCCGGTAAAGGTTTTACTTTTTTTTGTTTTGGGATTATATATATAAACTGTAGGAACAACCTTTATCGACTTCGATCTACTAAAGACAGGACACTTGTCGACATCGACCGAATAGAAATCGGCGACCTTTTTTAACTCCCCGGCAGTTTCATCAAAAACAGGCTTAAAAAGTCGACAAGGACCACACCATGTTGCATTAAAGTCAATAACGTAAGTACGCTTTGCTTTTGAAAGCACAGCTGTAGTTTGAGCTTCGGTAAGCTCCTTAACACTGCCCGAAGCAAAAGCCGCTAAGGAAGAAACGGCCAAAACTAAAAAAATCAATAACTTTTTCATAAACACAATTTTTTACAAAAATAAAATAAGGTCAATAAATAAACAATACAAAAAAGAAAAAGAGTTGTTAGAGTATGAAAAAAGTATTTTGTGTTGAAACAGGAAAGTCGTAATTTTGTATAGAAATGGAAAAAAATACAAATAATATAGAAGCCGCACTATACCTCTTTCCTGTTCCACTAAGCGATGGAGCAACCGACAATGTCCTGCCCAACGTGAACATAGAGATTATCAGGCGAGTGAAACACTTTATAGTTGAGAATTTGCGCTCGGCACGTAGATTCCTGAAGCTATGTGACCGCTCTATAGATATTAACAGCCTGACATTTGTTGAATTGAACAGGCACACACGAAGTGAAGAAATCCCGTCAATGCTCGATCCATTGACACAAGGAGAGGCTATCGGAGTAATCTCAGAGGCCGGTTGCCCGGCAATTGCCGATCCCGGGGCCGATGTTGTAGCCATAGCACAACGGCGTGGATTTAAAGTTATACCATTAGTTGGCCCATCGAGTATCTTGCTTTCGATTATGGCATCGGGCTTCAACGGGCAGTCATTTGCATTCAACGGGTATCTGCCAATCGACAAAGAAGCACGCACCAAGAAGCTCAAAATAATGCAACAGCGCATATCACAAGAGCGCCAGACGCAGATATTTATAGAAACACCCTACCGAAACAATAAATTGATAGCCGAATTAGCATCCACTCTTCCGGGAAACATGCTATTATGTGTAGCATCAGACATAACCGGAGAACAACAGTCAATTATAACACGTAGTTGCAGCGACTGGAAAAAGGCAAAATATAACTACGACAAGATTCCGGCTATATTCCTACTATTCAGCTAAAATGGCAAGATCTAAAAAAATAATACAAGCTGATTATAATCAGCCATCACTATTTGATGACTTCAACTTGTTTGACAAAGAGCCGGAGCCCAAACTACCGGGTCTTGATCATCATATAAAGTTGGCTAAGGAAAAATTAGCAAAACGAAGCGAAGCCACAGTACAGCCATTAGGCGAAATTTCCACTAATAAGCGATTGATATTTATATCGTTTGGCAGTGGAAGCAGCGGCAATAGCTGCTACATAGGGACCCGAAGCGAAGGGATAATAATCGATGCCGGGGTAGACAACAAGAAGGTTGAGCTCGAAATGACCAGGAACAGGCTCAGCATGACGGCAGTAAAAGGGATTATTCTCACTCACGATCATGGCGACCACGTCAGGTATGCCTATTCAATTTTAAGGCAAAACAGACACATCGGCCTCTACTGCACACCAAGAGTGATGAATGGAATTTTGAGGCGGCACAACGTCTCACGACGCATCAAAGACTATCACCATGCAATCTATAAAGAGATAGCATTCCAGCTTGGCGGATTTGAGATAACAGCCTTTGAAGTGGACCACGATGGCAGCGACAATATGGGATTCTTTATAACAGCGCCCGACTTTAAATTTACTGTAGCCACTGACCTCGGTTGCATCGGTGAAAGAGCCGATTACTATATGAAGCAGGCCTCACACATAATGATAGAGAGCAACTACGATCTTGAAATGCTTGTAAAAGGTCGCTACCCCGAGTATTTAAAGGCCCGAATAATGGCCAAAAACGGCCACCTGGACAATAGTGTAACAGCAGCATATATAGCGTCGATCTATGACGCTAAACTTAAGTATGTAATGCTTTGCCACCTGAGCCATGACAACAATACCCCCGAAAAAGCACTCGAATCAATGAACAAAGCCCTTGCTGCAATTGGTATAACAGCAGGTGACGGCAGTAATTCACCCGAGTCATGTAACGCACCGCTTCAAGTAATGGCACTGCCCCGATTCGATTCTACAGGCATAGTTACATTCCATCTATAGGCCCAGAGAGTACATTTTATTTGGCAATAGATCTGATCCTAAACACCTATTATTCAACAATCAAACATAAGCAACGCAGGCCTGTCATCCCGACAAGCCTGCGTTTACCTTATATAAAACCAATCTTATTATAATTTAACTTACCAGTTATTATAAAATACCTTGAGCCATCATTGCACGCGCAACTTTCATGAAGCCTGCGACATTGGCACCTTTGACATAATTGATATAGCCATCGGGCTCAGTACCGTGTGCAACACACTGGCCATGAATATTGGCCATTATCTGTTTCAATTTAGCATCAACTTCCTCGGCAGTCCAAGACAGTTTCTGGGAATTCTGAGCCATTTCGAGACCGGAAGTTGCTACGCCACCGGCATTCGCAGCCTTACCGGGTGCATAAAGTATCTTAGCAGAGAGGAATTCCTTGATAGCCTCGGGAGTAGACGGCATGTTGGCCCCTTCACTAACTGCAAAACAACCGCTCTGAAGAAGTGCACGTGCATCATCACCATCAATCTCGTTCTGAGTGGCTGAAGGCATAGCGATATCGCATTTTACGCGATGCCAAGGACGCTCACCCGGAAAATATTGAACCAGTTCGGGATACTCCTCGGCAACTTCGCTGATGCGGCCACGATAAACATTCTTCAGTTCAAATATATAATCGAGCATTGCAGGTGTAATACCATCCGGAACATAAATAGAACCGGAACTATCGCTCATTGATACAACAACCGCACCGAGTTCAAGAAGCTTCTGGGCCGTATATGTTGCCACATTACCCGATCCCGAGATAGCTACACGTTTGCCTTTGATATCTATACCGCGGGTAGCGAGCATGTTCAACAGGAAGTAGCAGTTACCATAACCTGTAGCTTCGGGACGTATCAGTGAGCCACCAAACTCAAGTCCTTTACCGGTAAATGTACCTGTGAACTCACGGGCCATCTTCTTGTAATATCCATACATATAACCTACCTCACGACCACCGACACCGATATCACCGGCAGGTACATCGGTATCAGGACCTATATGACGCCACAACTCGGCGATGAAAGCCTGACAAAATCTCATTACTTCCATATCACTCTTACCGCGAGGCGAGAAGTCACTACCACCCTTTGCACCACCCATAGCGAGTGTAGTAAGAGAATTTTTGAAAGTTTGCTCAAAAGCAAGAAACTTAAGAATTGACTGATTCACCGATGAGTGAAAACGAATACCTCCTTTGTAAGGACCAATAGCATTATTGTGCTGGATACGGTAACCCATATTGTTACGAACCTTACCCGAGTCATCGACCCACGAAACACGGAAAGAGAAAATACGGTCAGGAATACACAGACGCTCTATAAGGTTGTAACGCTCAAACTCAGGATGCTCATTGTAAGTATCCTCGATAGTTGTCAACACTTCCTCTACAGCCTGAATATACTCCGGCTCATTGGGAAAACGTCTTTTTAAATCGTCAATTACTTCGATTGCTTTCATTTAAACCTAATGTTTTACCTTAATGAGATTAATATCTCTTGG
>CANOKG010000122.1 GCA_947566655.1 uncultured Muribaculaceae bacterium
TGTGATCCGGACGCGATTCGAACGCGTGACCGTCTGCTTAGAAGGCAGATGCTCTATCCAGCTGAGCTACCGGACCATCGCAGTATTGCGGTGCAAAATTACAAAAAATCTATTGATGGGTCAATCTATTTCGCGTTTTTTTGCATTTAGTGGAGTCGTTTTTTTACAATGAGATTTGAGCGAGGTCGGCTTTTAGTCGTAAAGACCTCCTACTCCTTCATATAGCCATGACATGAATTGAGTCTCTTCTATAGTCTCACCCCAGATGACAGGTGACATTCCTTTCCAACGTTCGTTGATAAAGTCGGCAAGGTCATCAAGACTATCCTTGGCACATGCACCTGTGCTGTCAAGAAGTCCGGCAGCTCGACAGGCACATAGCTGTCCTTGGCAGGTCCCCATACCCATTCGTGTGCGTCGTCGAAGATTCAATAGGTTGTGGACGTGAAGCTCGCTTATGGCGTAGTTTACCTCGGCCACCGAAACCTGTTCGCATTCACACACGAGCGAGTCGGCAGCGGGATCGTTTCGGTTGATTGATTTGCTCATGGTGCCGTGTCGCCCTTCAGCTGCTTTTTGGTCGGTGCTGAGCTCGATGACATGACTTTTAGTTGGACGCCAGCGCTCAAGGCGTCGTTGCTTTCTAACTTCGGCAGGTTCAGAACCAGGTAACGGATCGCGTGCTGTTGTGCACTGTGAGCTTATGTTAAGCTTTTTGCATGCCATGTCTGTTGCCCATTCGGCCATAAGCCGGTAGGTCATAAGTTTGCCTCCGGTTATTGTTATAAAGCCTTCAACGCCATCGCGGGAGGCATGATCGAGGCACACGATGCCGCGGCTAATGGAGCGTCCTGACGGGTCATCGTCACTGGCTACAAGTGGTCTTACTCCGGCATAGGCACGCAGTATGCGTGTGCGAGCAAGCTCGGGAGCGAGTTTTGCTCCTTCGCTCATCAGAATGTCGACCTCGGCCGGTGTGACTTCCATGTTGTCGACTTGGTCAAATGGCACGCGGTCGCTTGTAGTGCCTATCAGGCATATTGTATCTCCCGGAACGAGAATATCGGCATTGGCCGGTTTGCGACAACGATTGATCACCATATTATTTATGCGGTGACCAAAAATCAGCAATGCCCCCTTGGCGGGGAACATGTTTACGGTCACATCGGCCATAGCTGCCAATCGTTGTCCCCATATTCCACCTGCATTTATCACAAGGTTAGAATAGGCAGTAGAAGTAGTACCGTTGCGTGAATCGCGCATGTTGACGCCTACTACGCGTCCTTGGCTGTCGCGTACGAGTGACATGACTTCGTGATAGGTGAGAATGTCGGCTCCATGTCGGGTGGCATCTATAACATTAGCCGTAGTGAGTCGGAATGGATCGACAGCCCCATCGGGAACTTTGACGGCACCGATAAGTTGCGGGTTTACCGATGGTTCAAGTCTACGTGCAAGATCGGGATCGATAACTTCGGCCTTTATACCGGCCCGATTGCAACTATCGACAAAGAGCTGCTGATAGGCAAGGTCATCGTCGGGCAGGGTGATGAACAGACCCCCGGTTTCTTCAACACAGTGACGTGCGATGCGCCTGAGTATCATGTTCTCCTTTATACATTCAGTTGCACTTTCACCGTCGGTCACAGCATAGCGGGCACCGCTGTGCAGCAGTCCGTGGTTACGACCGGTCGCACCGGCTGTGAAATCGAATCGTTCAATTAGAAGTACTTTCAAACCGCGCAGAGCACAATCGCGTGCTGTACCGGCACCGGTGGCACCTCCACCTATAATTATTACATCATATTGCTTCTTATCCATAGCGGTAGTGTACTTATTTAGAGTTGGCTTGACGGGTAGCCTCGAAATCAATGGTGTCGGCTAAGATAGATATAGGATTGACAACACGATAGGGAGTCGACATTTCAATTTGCCACTTGCACGTCTCGCAGTCGGTGACAACAAAGTCGGGATTCTCACGTGTTATGGAATCGAACAGAGTTTTGCCTATTGCTTGAGAGTAATCGTAATTCTCTTTTTTGAAGCCGTAGGTACCGGCAATTCCGCAGCAATTGTTGTCAAGCACTGTTATCATGACTCCGGGGATCATCTTGAGCAGTTCTATAGAGTATACCCCCCAGCCGAGTTTAGCCATGTGGCATGGTGTGTGGTAGGCAAGATGGTAGGGTGGAATGTTTTGTTTGAAAACAAGCTTTACCTCACCACGTTCAATGAGCTGGTACAGGTATCGGGTGGCGGTCATTATGTTGTCGCGCACGTCGGCATTGTCGAGTCCGAGCAAGTGTGGATATTCCTCGCGCATGGTGAGAATACAGGTTGAAGATGTGGCTACAACATCATTGCCGCTATCAACAGCATGGCGTATTTCGCGTAGATTTATGCGTGCGGCATCGGTAGCCTGCTTGATCATGCGGTTAGCTATCTTTGCAACTCCACAGCATTTTTCTCCCGGCATCAGGTCTACACCAATGCCGCAAGCATTAAATAATTTGACAAAGTCTTTGCCGAGTCGAGGAAAGTTGTAGTTGACATAGCATCCATGAAAGTAAGAAACCCGGCGCAGGTAGCGTTGCTGGTTCTTGGCTGCATGACGGCGAAACCAAGTGGTGAACTTGCGGGGTGTATAGGCCGGAAAAGTGCGATGGCGATCTATACCCATAACTTGGTCAAGCACAATCTTTACCGGGATGAAACGCAGAATGCCGTTGATTGTCGGAGACAGCCGTGTTGCAATACCTCCCATCATGTCGGTGCTTGCGAGTAAACGATCGCGCAGTCCTACACTGCCATGACTATAGTTTATGCGGGCTTGCTGTATGATGTCACCGATGCGCACACCTGAGGGGCATGCAACTTCACATCGCTTGCAGTTAAGACAGTATTTTAGTGCTTCGTTGTAGAAGTCGCTTCGTTTCAGGCGGTAGCGCTCACCATCAGGACCAGCCTGTTTAGGTCCGGGGTAGAGCGGGTTTACAGCCGTAACAGGGCAGTAAACGGTGCACACTGTGCACTTTACGCATTGCTCGAAGTTATTCGGGCTTATATTTGAGAATTCTAACATATGCACTTATGACTTAATGGAAACTGCGAGGGCTGAGAGCATGGCAACACCGGCTCCTGAGCCTTCTTTAATGGAATTACAACCGCCAATTATCGAGCCAACACATTGTAGGTTGGATATGGTTTTCCCATTGATCGACGGATGCCAGTTTTCATCAATTTTGACTCCGAATTCCATGAATGGTTGGGCTTCATTGATGTTTTTGCTGAACCATTGGGCTCTGTCGGTCGGGAAATTGACATCAAGATTGAAAATAGGCTCTATGACCCGGCTTGGAGTAGCAGCTAATCCGTGGCTAATGAAAGAGCCGCTTGCCAGTATGAATTTGTTGGCGGTAAGTGGTTCAGGGCCGTGGTTAATGGTGAATATAGCTTCAATGCTGTTTCCTTTTAGAGCGGCATGGGTAACAGTATCGCCAGGCATGAAAATGCCACCAAGATTGGTGAAATAACGGTTCAACTGCATTTGGGTTCTCACGCCCGGTACTGATGTGGGCATAGTGGAGATGAAATACAGAGGTTTGTTGACCAGTCGTCGCAATTGCCGAAGCAATAAGTCGTCATATAGCCCTACGATTGCCGGCATCAAAATTGCATCGGCACTGCGTCCGACACTTTTAATGCGTCCTGCAAGTGAGCAGATCGCGTTATAATCGAGTACACGGGCTATAGTAGCGGCTCTCATCTCAGTGGAACTCTTGCGTAGGTTATCGATCTCTTTTATTGAAGTGGAAGCGATAGTTGATTCAACACCATGCTCGCGGAGTCCCCGGGCTATGAATGTAGGGAAGAAGTCTTGAAAATCAGCTATATTGACAATCGCGACATTGCGCCATGGAATGCGATCGGGCCTGTCGAATGTGGCAAAGTCGTCAAGCGTTATCCATGCCGGCTTGATCTTTCCGAGCGGTGTCAACCGGTAGCGGTTGGCAAAATGATTACCTGTGGTTGCCACTCCTGCGCGAGTCAGCATTGGTTGAACAAGTGGTAGTAAATTCAACATTTGTTCCCGTCCAATCAGCCGGTAAGGATGATTATCGTGCAGAAGGTCTATGGCATCAATGGGATTGGTTACATGAACACCGTTTACCGACCCTAAAAGTTCGAATGATCCGGAGGAAAAATGCAGAGCGCTTTGTCCAGAAGAGATGATAGCGACGTGTTGTCCATGCTCGGCGGCAGTGATAGCTGCTGTTAAGCCGGAGAGACCGCCTCCTATTATAATAGTATCAAACTTCATTGTATTTTAAATGAGGTCGTGTATAAATTAGCGTTGAGATTCAATCAAAAGACTGCCGAAGGTTGCAACGTTATCGGCAATGATAGTAGGGCGAGGGTCGGCATTCATTGCGGTATCTAAAGTAGTTTCTCCCGAAAGTACGAGCACATCGAGTGCACCGGCGTTGCGAGCGGTGGCGACATCGGTATAGATTCGGTCTCCGCACATGGCAACCTGGTTTGGGGCGAGACCACGTGTGGCCATTATGCATCGTAGCATGTCGGGGTTGGGTTTGCCGATTATAATGTCGGGTTTGTGTCCTGTAGCATGCTCTATACAGGTAGTCATGGAGCCACAGTCCACGAGTATGACTTCCTTGTCGGTGGGGCAAACTCGGTCGGGGTTGGTAGCGATATAGGGAAGTCCTTGTGAGGCCCACCACGCAGCCCTACACAGGCGATTGTAGGTTAGGGTCATATCAAAAGCCACAACGAGCAGGTCTGGACGGTCGGCAGGATCATCGGCAGCCATTTCGAAGCCGGCATCTTCAAACTCCTTTATCATGCTTGGCGTGCCGAGAACAAACAGCCGCTTTGCCTCAGGATAATTTATCTTGATGTAATCAATGGTAGCAACGGCTGTGGTATAGATCTCTTGGGGAGTGGCGTCAATGCCGAGATTTTTTAGCTTCGCTACGTAGTCGTTGACCGACTTTGTAGGGTTATTAGTAAGAAACGAATATGTTATTCCGGCTTTTTTCAAGCTGTTAAGAAATTCTATTGTCCATGGAAACAAATTGGCCCCCAGATATATAGTCCCGTCCATGTCGAGTGCCACATGCTTGATGTCGGCACAGACGGCTTTTAACTGTTGTGGTGATAATGTGCTGTTATACATGATGATATAATACTCTATTTGTCATATTTTATCGATGCTGCTCTTTCATAGCCATCACGGGGAGCTTTCCACATGGTGAGCAGAATAATCATGCCAATGAAAGCTACAACAATGATGGTTTTGAATACCATGCTCCAGCCGTAGCCATCGGCAACATACCCTACGAGAAGTCCCGATAGGCCGGCTCCGACATAGCCTAAAATCCCGGCGAGACCGTTGGCGCGGGCCGATGCTTCTTTAGTAGCCTGGTTTCCGAGTTCGATACCGATAAGTGCTTGCGGACCGTAGATGCAGAATCCCGCTCCTACCAGCACAAGTACGGTAACTGTCAAACTAGCGCTCTCAGGTAACAGCATGAACAGAGTCATGAATACACCTGCGCCGAGCATGCAAAATACACACATTCGGTGTCCTTTACCTGCAAAAAAGTGATCGGTTGCCCAACCGGCGAATATTGTCCCTATTATGCCTGCTATTTCAAACGCCGCTACGCTCCAGCCTGCGCTTTCGATCGATAGACCGCGGCTCTCGCTAAGGAATTTAGGCCCCCAGTCGAGAATGCCCATTCTAACGATGTATACAAAAAGGTTGGCTATGCAGAAAGTCCATACCCAACGGTTTTTCCAAACCATTACCGATTCGAATTTCTTTCGGGCCGATGCCGATTTTGACTCTTGGTAGTTGCCCAATCCGGTGTCGGGAAGGTCGGGTAACCCTACTTCTTTGGGCTCGTCTCTTATACCTATAAAAAGAACTAAAGCACCGGCAACAGCGATGCAAGCGGGGATCCAGAAGCACCATTTCCAGGCTCCATAGTGTGTGGCGTAGGCAAGCACCTGAGTCGGAAGATCGGCACTGCTTACTCCATTGTTGGCAAGATTTGTAGCCAGGAGCGTTTTGACAGCTTCGTTATCGGCCATGTTTGTGCCCATGGTACCCATAATGTATCCGCACACTACGACAGCTAATGCTGCACCGATAGAGTGGGAACAATTCCATATTGACATTTTGGTAGCTAACTCGCTTGGATGAATCCAGTGGGGGAGAATTCGGGCGCAGGGAGGATATCCCATTCCTTGGAAGAATTGGTTTATAATGATGGTGATACCCATGATGAGGATTAGGAATTCCACCATTCGTGGTCCGCCCGGCTGCCCGGTAATCCACGAGCTAAGATCGGTTCCAAAGCCGAAGGCAAAGTTGGCCAATGCACAAAGTAACAAGCCTACCGCCATTACAATTCGCCCTTTTACACGGTCAACGAGGTAGCCGTTGACAAAGCGCGAAAAGCCATAGACCAGAGAGCCGGCAAAGATAATCCAACCGAAGCTCTTGTTGCTGATACCATACTCAGCCGTTAGGCCGGGCATAGCTATTGAGAAGTTTTTACGAACAAAATAGAAGATGCTGTAACCTATCATCGAGAAAAGGATTACACGCATTTGCCATGACATGAAACGTCCTCTAAGGGCACCCAAAGTGCTGTATGGATCCTGTTTAGCCATAATGGATAATTAAGATTGTGGTGTATGATATATTTCCAACAAATATACACATAATTTGCGATATATGTGCTGTACTTATTAAAATTTTTTATATTATAGATGAGCAAACAATAATCAAGGCCCGTAATTACAGCTGATTTCCACATTTTATTATTGGGAAATGGTGTAATTACGGGTCTAAGAGCCTGTCTTGTTTTAACTTGTATTAATTTTGAGGCCCATTTTGGCTATTTTTCTACCGTGCATCGGTCGTGTAGCTCGCTACA
>CANOKG010000123.1 GCA_947566655.1 uncultured Muribaculaceae bacterium
AATCGAGAGCAATGCAAAATTTATTTTGGCATTGCCGAGCGGGAGTATCTTCGACGGAGTCAAAGATACAAATAAGTCGAGAAAATTCAAAAAATAAAATATTCGCCATTCATTCATGAGATTACATACAACCATCCTGTTTACCATAGCCTTATCGGGCTTCTTTAATCCTGCATCTTCTCAAATTATTGTCCAAACCGATGCCTATCGCTGGGTCGGTGATACTATCATACAAGGAGAATACCGTGCTGAAGCCCTGACACCTCATCTAATCAAATCGACCTATCACGCACGTCCGGGATACTATATGGGAATCCTTCCCGAGTGGAAACTGAAAAATGATATCAGCAACTATCCTCAACTTGAGACATCCAACAAGCTACATCAGGCAATATATAACATGGGCCTCGATGAAATGGTCAACGCAGTTGAACCCGATACAACCCTACGCACCGGCGCTGCCTGGGGGGGCGTATGGACACGCGATGTAAGCTACTCCATAATTTTATCAATGGCCTATATGCAACCCGAAGCGTCACGTATATCTCTGATGAAAAAAGTTGACTTCAAAGGTCGCATCATTCAAGACACCGGCAGCGGTGGCGCCTGGCCTGTTTCTACCGACCGTGTAATATGGGCCGTCGCTGCCTACGAAGTCTATAAAGCCACCGGCGACAAACAATGGCTCGAATATATTTACAACGTAATTAAAACAACGCTCGATGCCGACTTGCAGGTAATACACGACCCGAATACCGGTCTTGTAAAAGGAGAAACATCGTTTATCGACTGGCGAGAACAGAGCCATCCACGATGGATGCAATGCGCTGATATTGCTTCAACCCAAACACTGAGTACTTCGGCCGTTCATTGCCGCGCAATGCATGTGCTCGCAGAGATTGCCGGTCAACTCGGGCATAAGAAAGAAGCAGAAAAATACCAGACAATATCCGACAACATCGCCTATGCCATTAACCGGCATCTATGGATGGACGATAAAGGTTACTATGCCATGTATCTATATGGCGGTGACAATCTTATTGTTAATCCGCGCGCCGAGACACTTGGCGAGTCGCTCGCAATTCTTTGGGATATTGCTCCCCACGACCGTGCTGAAGCGATTACAGCAAATAATCCTACCACTCCATTTGGTGTGGCAATTTTCTATCCCCAGATACCCGATGTACCATCTTACCACAACAATGCACTATGGCCTTGGGTTGCAAGCTATTGGGCTCTCGCCAATGCCAAAGCGGGCAATGAACAGGGGGCCTTGGAAGCGTTCGGTTCGGTCATCAGGCCTGCGGCTCTCTTCTGTACTAATAAAGAAAATTTCATTTTAGACAACGGAGATATATCCACCGAACTTAACTCCAGCAATATGCTTTGGTGTCTCGCAGGCAATATCGCTCTTACCCATAAGATGCTTTTTGGTATAAACTTTGAAAAAGATGCCATTACATTTGCTCCATTTGTACCTGAAGCACTGAATGACAACCGCACCCTGCGCAACTTCAAATATGGAGATGCAGTTTTAAACATCACCGTGAAAGGATTCGGCACCAAAATCAAATCGTTTAAAATAAACGGCAAAGAACAGCAACCTTTAATCAAACGAGGATCTCGGGGAAATTTAAACGTTGAGATTGAGATGGATAACTTAAAGCCACAGGCTATTCAGGTAAATCACGCAGCAAACAAAAAAACGCTTACAACCCCCATAACACGACTTGACGAAAACACCCTTAGTTGGAATCCTATTTACGATGCAACGAAGTATATCGTACTTCGCAACGGACAATCTGTCGACACTGTAACAACCATAACTTACGATGCATCCATACCAGGTGAGTATCAAGTTATTGCCATAGGTCCAGACAACACTGAGACTTTTGCTTCCCAACCCTACTCCAACCGCCCGCGTCAAGTGATCGAGCTACCCGGAGCAAATACCACGATAAATTCAACCGAAATTCGCTACCGTCCAGACTCTCCCGTTTCAGGATTCACCGGCACCGGTTTTGTTGAAACCGACCACTCGACCCCGGCCATTTCAATACCCGTAACAGTACCGGCTTCGGGAAACTATGTCCTCAAACTGAGATATGCCAACGGTAATGGATCGGTATACACCGAAAATAGTGCCGCAGTTCGCACTCTGAGTGTTGATGGTTCTCGGGTGGGCTCCATCGTCATGCCTCACCGAGGTGAAGGTAAGTGGAACGAATGGGGCTATTCATCAGCGCTTTCAACACCATTGGAAAAAGGAACCCACATGATCACATTGTCACTGGAGCCTGAAAATGAAAACATGAACATTAAAACCAATCACGCGCTTATAGACGCGCTAATAGTCATTGCACAATGAAGTACTTTATTGCAGCCGGTGAAGCCTCGGGCGACCTTCACGCCTCAGAGCTCATAAAATCGTTAAAACTCAGCGACCATAATGCCTCCTTTAAATTTCTTGGCGGCGACATGATGGCTCGCCAAACCAATGAAAAGCCCCTGATTCACTATCGCGACATGGCTTTTATGGGCTTTATAGATGTAATAAAACATTTAGGTGTTGTTACACACAACTTGAAAACGGCTAAAAATGCAATTCGCGATTGGAAACCCGATGCCGTTATTCTTGTTGACTACCCATCATTCAATCTAAGGCTTGCAAACTACGCACACAGTTTGAATATTCCGGTATTCTACTACATATCACCAAAAGTGTGGGCCTGGAAAGAAAGACGAGTGAAAGATATCAAAAAATACGTCACCAAGATGTACTCTATTTTACCGTTTGAAGTAGACTTTTACAAATCACGTCACGACTATGATGTAAAATATGTCGGCAATCCATCGGCCGAAGAGATAGAGGAACGTCGCAAATCGCTTCCGTCCAAAGACCAATTTTGCAATCGGCATGGAATTAAGAGCGACAAACCATTAATAGCCATTGTTCCCGGCAGTCGCGTTTCTGAGATCAAAAACAACCTTCCCATCATGGCAGAGGTTGCATCACGTCACCCCGATTTTCAGGCCGTAATTGCCGGCGCTCCGTCAATCGATATAAATCTTTACCGGTCAATAACCAATCTCAACGTGGTACAGGATGCGACCTTCGAGATTATGGATGTTGCCGATGTGGCACTGGTAACCAGCGGAACAGCTACTTTGGAGGCCGCTCTTCTCGAAACGCCTCAAGTCGTATGTTTCAGACACGGTGGAAGTAAACTCGTCTACAACATGTACAAACGTCTGCTTAAGATACCTTTCGTTTCTCTACCTAACCTTATTGCCAACAAATCCGTAGTACCCGAAATGCTTATGCACATGTGTACCCCCGACAGTGTTGACAACGAATTCATAAACATCCTACCCGGAACCGAAGGTCGACAAACCATGATTTCAGGGTATAAACTTATGAAACAAAAATTAGGAACAGAACCTGCCGCCCAAACCGCTGCGATTGATATCGTAGACTATCTGAAAAAAAATAATCATTGACCGTAACACTTTTCCTGCATTTGGCGTCTTTATTATGTAGAACGATTTTAGAGTATGTTTTAACACCCTCTTACAACTCTGTTAACAATCAGCCAAACATTAATGGACGCCGAAAGCTTCAAACATATTGTAATTCCGCATTATCGACAAATGTACATGTTTGCACTTAAACTGACATCAAACCCCGATGATGCTCAAGATGCCGTGCAAGAGGCTGTAACAAACCTTTGGCAAAACAAAGCGAAGCTTTCTAAAGTCAATGATGTCAAAGCCTACCTGATAATGACCGTCAGAAACTGTGCGATCGATATTATACGCCGTAGGCGCCCATCGGTCCAATTAGATTTGATTTGCGACCAGTCGACCGGCGATAATCCGGAACAAACAGTCGAGAACAAACTGAAAATAGCTCAAATAATGACTATCATAAACGACTTGCCCCCAACCCAACAGCAAGTTATCCTGATGAGAGACGTGGAAGGTTATGAACTCGAAGAAATTGCCCGCGAGACAGGTTGCTCCTATGGGAATATCAGAGTACTGCTCTCACGTGCCCGTACAACTATAAGAAAACACTTTTAAAATTAAAACCGGCATGAAACAGTCACCACAAATAGACACTTTGCTTGAACGATTCTACAACGGCGAGACTTCGCGCGATGAAGAATTGTTGTTGCGCCAGCTCCTTTCCGACCCAGCTGTTGCCGCATCCCACCAAGCCGATGCATCCATGTTTGATGCCATCGACTCCTTTGCCCTACCTCCCAACCTTAAGACTCAAATTCTTTACACAATAGATAGTCTTGATCGTAACGATAGAGTGAAACGGCTTAAACTTAGGCGCTGGTTTAAAAGAGCAATGACATCGGCAGCATCCATCGCTATAGTTTGTGGAATAGGATATGGCGTTTTTAGCTCCAACGATGATGACATTCTCGGTGGTATGTCGGCCGATGAAGTAGGTCGACACACTGAGTTGGCTATCTCACTCCTGTCTCGTTCCTACAAAGTTTCCTATGTTGTAGACAACGATCTGCAATCATCAACCGACAACTTTGAAGCTGATTTTTAAATTAAATAATTGAAGTATGAAACAGTTACTTATTATCTGCATCCTATTGTGCGGCTACCTCTCGAGCATCGCCAACAACTTTGGAGAGCTATGTGAAAACATACCCAATGTCAACTGCATTTCCATAAACCAAAAAATGTTGAAATTAGCATCATTCCCCACCGAAGCCTCCAATTCCAATATCGATCTTGATGATGTTGCCGACAAACTCGAAAATATCGAGATCCTGAATTGCGAACACAAAGAAACAATTCCTGTCGTTAAATCAACAGTAAAAAAATACCTGAGCAAAGAACCCCGATTTGAACGCACGATGAGGATGACCGATGGAGAGGATACTATTTCCATGTACATGAAAGAGCTTCCTGACAATCGCTACGAATATATCCTTGTGCTTGCCGAATCAGACGAAATTACGGTAATAAACCTCGTTGGCTCCCTGACTCCACAGCAACTCGGAGACTGCACCAATTTCTAAGAGCCTGTCTGGTTTTAACTCGTATTAAGATCGAGTGTCAATTTTATGTGAATTTTAAATTGTGAAGAAGGAACGTAGCGAGCTACGTGACTGATGAATAATCTAAAATTCGCCAAAATTGGCCTCGAGATTAATGCGAAACATATTCATATAATCACTCTTTCATTAATATAACTATTTTAGTGTGTTAAAAGTAAACACACTCTAATCAACAGTCTCAGTTCTCGACCAGCCGCCACCAAGCGAACGGTACAATTCCACAAGAGCCAAATACTCATCTCTCACAGCATTACTCAGATTAATCTGAGCATCGAAATAACGACGCGATGCGTCAAGAACATCGATATAACTGATCGAGCCTCCGATATACTGCTTGTTGGCAAGATCAACATATTTCAGAGCTGCATCCCGTAGTTCTCTGCGACGCTCGGCTGTGATCTGCAACTGACGGTAGGACTCCACAGCGTTCTCAACCTCGGTAAAAGCCTGCAATACATTCTTTTCGTATGTATATCGGGCCTGTTCATAAGCCGCGATCGAAGCCTGGTAACGCCTCTTGTTTCTGCCAAAATCAAAGATAGTGCCGGTAATATTCCCCAGTAAATAAGAAAATGGTGATTGGAAAAGTGTTTTAACACCATCATCTTCCCATCCTCCAGTTATCCCGATTGTAAGTTTAGGAAACTGATTGCTGTATGACACTCCTACATCGGCCAGCGAAGCTTTCAAACGCGCTTCCGATGCCCGCAAATCAGGACGACGTTCAAGTAACGTTGACGGCACTCCCAAGGGTATTCGAGAGGGTAAATCTTCATCAAGGGTAAACTGAGACATCGACCACATCTCGTCGGGGAACCGTCCCATCAATAATGTAAGAGCATTTTTAGCCAATGCTATGCGCCGATTTAACCCAGGGACCAAAGATGCAGTTGTCGCCAACTCTACCTTAGCCTGTTGATATACAATTTCACTCGTAACGCCACCTTGGAATCGCAAGTAAGCTTTCTGCAAACTTTCTTCACGCGTCACCATCGTGCGTCTTACGATATTCAGTTCATTCTGCAAAGCCAACAGATTAAAATAAGCGGTTGCTGTCTGGGCTATTATAGTCATTTCCATCGCACGCCGGTCCTCTAACGAGGCTATATATTTGGACGCCGAACGCTGACGGGCTTTACTAAGACCTCCCCACAGGTCGATTTCCCAGTTCAATCGAGCTTTGAAACTTACCTCCGTATTACGGGAAAACGATTCATTATAGTAATCATTAGTCTCGCTGGTAGCACCAACAACTCCTGTTAATGTTGGCAAATAAGACAACTTGTCAACTCCATATAACGCAGCCAACTCATCGACTCTTGATGCAGCCACTAATAAATCCTTGTTGTGAATCAACGCTTCATTAATCATGTTGCATAGTACCGTGTCACTGAAAAAACGCCACCACACTATGTCGGCTATGCATGCTGAGTCAACCCCGCCACTGCCGGTGTATGCATCAGGCATATCAACATCGGGACGTGTCAGATGCCGTGTTCCCGAGCATGACGTCACGACCGATAACCCTATAACTGATAACAATATGAATATATTCCTTACCTTCATTTTTTTTCTAATTTACTCTTTACCTTCGCGATCAGGACAAAGAAGAATGGGACAAATAGAATACCTATGGTAACAGCCACTACCATCCCGAAGAATACACCGGTACCAATGTCACGGCGAGCCGCTGCCCCGGGGCCACTGGCAAAAAGCAGAGGCAATAATCCGAGCATGAAAGCCAATGATGTCATAACAATAGGACGGAAGCGCAATCGGGCCGCGTGCAAAGCAGCATCAA
>CANOKG010000124.1 GCA_947566655.1 uncultured Muribaculaceae bacterium
CGCGAGTGGGACTCGAACCCACGACCTTTTCGTTACGAATGAAATGCTCTACCAGCTGAGCTATTGCGGCAATATTGCAAATGCTATCCCGCATTTGCAGTACAAAGATACTACATTTTTATTGTTTGTTTGCTATATGATAGAGAAATTTTCGCTTCATTCAGCAGTATTTTTACCATTACCGGTGTCTCAACATAGGGAACAATGGAGCTTATTGATGTGGTAGTAGTTCCATAATAATAGTAGCTCGATGACGATTCGGTTTCAAAATTAACAGTTACGGGGGTAAGAGTGAATGTACAATCGGCAACTGATGCTTCTCCGTTTTTGATGTTATCGGTCAGATAACCTCTCATGTCGGGAAATGTATAGCACTTATTAGTTGAATCGTATGTGCCCAGAAATGAAGTCAGATTGTCGGTAATTTGATTCTTTTCAAAGAATTCATACTTTTTATCGCTACGAACCATCAGGATGTAGGGTGGTGGGGTAATACTGTAGTCATTCTCAATTTCCTCTACAGGCAAACTGAATGACAAACTGTTTATTACAGCAATCTTGCCTGCACCTTCAAGATACTTTTCGCGTATTTGGTTTATAGGGAAGTTAATCTCCATATCCAATCCAATAGGAGCTACAAGTAAATTTTCACCATTTTCATAGCGGTCTTGCAGACTCTCTGACATCGTGTAGGTTATGTTATTATTAGTTATTATTTCGGGAGAGACGGCATAGTAATCGCCAACATAGTTATAGGTCGTATCTTTACCCGCATCTGTCTTACCATCAATGTGGTATTTTAGCGACATCATATTGGCTCCAATCTTGACTACCCGACCATCGCCATAGCTGCTTCTTACATAAAGTCCGTGAAACTTTTTGGCAAAGAGTGATGGAATAACATAATTATCGCTATTTTCTTTGTATATGTCAAACAACTTCTGCCCCAGCGACTGTGGCAACTCTACAGGTATTTCAAAGTAAGCCAGAGCCTTGACTGAATCACTGAGCCCGGCAGTGTTAAAATTATAAATCTTGTTTGCAATTGGTTTGGCAGCATCATAGTAGCTGTCAACCTGATCTCCAAAGGAGCTGTATATAGGATATTGCAGATTTTCGGTCAGTTCATATACCTGTAGCCCCATGGGAATGATAGTGTCTCCTACATACCCTGTCGATTTTGGAATTGCCAATCTAAGCGTGAGTCCATCCACTACTACGCCTTATGTTTCTATTGATGCCGCTGGCATGAACTGAGTTACAAAATCACTGTACAGCGATCCATACTCAGTAGCATTTATAGAGCCAAGAAGTTGAACAGTTGTTCGTGACTGAATTTTCTCGTTAGGAACACTTTTTCCGGTAATAGAGAAGTCATCCTCAGTTACAATAGAAATCTGATCGGTGATTATTGACGAACCAATATCTCCGTTATTGTCACACGATACAATGGCCATCGAAGCCAAAGCCAATGTAAATAGTGGTAGCTTTTTCATTTGAATATTCAATTGAACAATAAATAGACTCTCTTATTTAAGGAGGTTGTCGTATTGTTGAATGTAGGAAGTGAAGTCACCGTCGGTTTCGTTATAATCCATAGCGAGTTTGCCGGTTGACTTCGCATAATCTAATACTGCCTGTGGAACATCGGGGCTCGATACCGTCACCAAATCACTGTAATCGATAGCTATTTGCATTAATTCAAAATGTCCAACTTGCTTACCTTCAAGTTTTTCTAACAGGGCAGTTGGCGCTCCTGCCTCCTTTAACTTGTCAACAAATCTACTATCAAGGTTTCCCTCAAAAGTGTCGTTATAAAGACCAAATACTACTTTTGAATTTTTGAAGGTGGGGTCATCGGCATATAATGTTTTGATATACAGTGGAGCCAAGCTCGATATCCAGCCTTGACAATGAACTATTTGCGGTTCCCATCTAAGCTTTTTGACGGTTTCAATCACACCATAGGAGAAAAACATCATTCTTTCATCGTTTTCCTCGGGGTATAGATTGATCTCAAGATCGCTGATTGTTTTATGAATAAAGTAATCATCACTATCGATAAAGTATACCTGCATTCTCGATGGTTGCAAGGTTGCCACCTTTATTATAAGAGGATGATCGGTATCGTCAATAATTACGTTCATTCCCGAAAGTCGAATTACCTCATGCAGCTGGTTGCGTCGCTCGTTTATCGCACCATATTTTGGCATGAATATGCGAACCTCGTAACCGTTTTCCTGTGCGAATTGTGGTAACTTCTGGCCTATTGTCGACATTTTGTTTGCCGCCAGGTAGGGCGTAATTTCTTGAGATATATACAGTACTTTATTACTCATTTGCTCTTATTTAAATTAGGCAATGGCCTTGTGATTTTGTTTACAATATGCAAAGTTATTCATTTTTTTTGATTTATCGAAGCGTTAGATAGTACCGATCCACTAAAAATCTTTAAAATGGCCCATTGGTTATTTTAAAGATAAATCCGATTGAATCGTTTATGGCATTGTTAATCAAATTATTATAGCATATAGATCAAATTTAGCTGAATTTGGGCTAATTATATTCTGAAATTTCAGTAATTTTGCGGCTGAAAACCCCATATCATCAATCATGATTACATTTTTTAAGAAAGGATCTTCAACAATCTATGCTGTAGAGAGTGATCATAAGTTCACTGACAGCGAGAAGGAACGTCTGTCGTGGTTGCTCGGCGATGCCCGTGCACTTAGTTCGACATCGGTAAAAGGAACATTTATAGGCCCCCGCAAGGAGATGATAACTCCCTGGAGCACCAATGCTGTTGAAATAACCCAGAACATGGGTTTGCAAGGTATTACACGCATTGAAGAGTTCCATGCCTCAAAGGATGCCGATCCAGCATTCGACAAAATGTTGCAACGTGTCTACCATAGCCTCAATTCACAAACATTTAAAGTCGATAAAGCTCCCGACGCGATCGTATATATTGATGATATCTCGGAATACAACAAGCGCGAGGGTCTTGCATTAAGTTTGGATGAAGAGAATTATCTACGCCAGTTAAGTCAGAAATTGGGTCGAAAACTCACCGATAGTGAAGTGTTTGGATTTTCACAGGTTAATTCAGAGCATTGCCGACACAAAATTTTCAACGGTTCGTTTGTTATTGACGGGCAAGAGAAACCGATGTCTCTTTTCAAATTAATTAAAAAAACGTCTCAACAAAATCCCAACGGTCTCGTTTCGGCTTACAAAGATAATGTGGCATTTGTAAACGGTCCTGTTGTCGACCAATTCTATCCCGTCAACCCCGATCGTCCTGACTATTTTGAAACAAAAAAGATAGATACCGTAATATCGCTTAAGGCAGAGACTCACAACTTCCCCACTACCGTAGAACCGTTCAACGGTGCGGCTACCGGTTCGGGCGGTGAAATTCGCGACCGTCTCGGAGGCGGTAAAGCGAGCCTTCCTATAGCTGGTACTGCCGTTTATATGACATCATATCCTCGCCTGGCTATGGAGCATAACTGGGAATTAATGATGAACCCACGAGTATGGCTTTATCAAACACCGGCCGAAATCCTAATAAAAGCATCTAATGGCGCCAGTGATTTCGGAAACAAATTTGGTCAACCTCTGATTTGTGGTTCCCTTCTCACTTTTGAGCATGATGAGAATGGCAAACAATATGCCTATGATAAGGTCATAATGCTTGCCGGTGGTGTTGGTTTTGCTGCCAAGAAAGATGCGCTCAAAGGAGAACCGGTTCCCGGTGAAAAAGTTGTTGTTATGGGCGGTGATAATTACCGCATCGGCATGGGTGGAGGAGCTGTCTCCTCGGTTGAAACAGGTTGTTACGATAACTCTATAGAGCTTAATGCCGTGCAACGTGCAAACCCTGAAATGCAAAAACGTGTATCTAATGTAATACGTGCTCTTGCTGAGAGCGACTCCAACCCAATAGTTTCAATCCATGACCACGGCGCAGGCGGTCACCTGAACGCCCTCTCCGAGCTCGTTGAATCAACAGGTGGTCACATTGATATCAATTCTCTACCGGTAGGCGACAAGACTCTCTCTTACAAGGAGATTGTAGGGAACGAAAGTCAGGAGCGCATGGGCATGATCATCGATCAAGAGAATATCGAATATGTTAAGCGCATAGCCGACCGTGAACGTGCACCGATGTATGTAGTGGGCGAAACCACCGATGATCATAAATTTGTGTTTGAAGATAGTAAAGGAGTCAAGCCAATAGATTTGGAGATGGCCGATATGTTTGGCAATTCCCCGAAGACTGTGATCACCGACCATACAGTGCTAAATACTTATAGCGAAGTAAACACTGATACAACCAAAATCGACGAATACATAAAAAATGTACTCAGCATCGAAGGAGTAGGTTGTAAAGACTGGTTGACAAATAAAGTTGATCGCTCAGTAACAGGTCGCATTGCTCGTCAACAATGTCAAGGTGAAATACAATTGCCCTTGAGCGATTGTGGCGTTGTTGCTCTCGACTATAAAGGCACCGCCGGTATTGCAACATCCATCGGCCATGCACCTCAGGTCGCTCTTGTTGATTCGGCCAAGGGCTCTGTGATTGCTATAGCTGAGTCTCTTACCAACATTGCAGGTGCAAATCTTGCTGAAGGGTTGAAGAGTATTTCGCTATCAGCCAACTGGATGTGGCCATGCAAGAATGAAGGCGAGGATGCCGCACTTTACCGTGCCGTTGAAGCATGCAGTGATTTTGCATGTGAATTAGGCATTAACATTCCTACAGGAAAAGATTCATTGTCGATGACCCAAAAATATGGAAACGATAAAGTCTATGCTCCAGGAACCGTTATTATTTCTGCAGCCGGTGAAGTCAAGAATGTCCGCAAGACAGTGTCACCCGTTGTAAGAAATACAAACTCATCACTTTATTACGTCGATTTTTCGGCTATGCCTCTTGAACTTGGAGGTTCGGCACTTGCACAAACTCTAAACAAGTTAGGAAAAACTGTTCCGGGAATAAAGTCACCCAAATACTTTGCCTCTGCATTCAATGCCGTTCAAAAGCAAGTTAAAGACCGTCGACTGTTGGCTTACCACGACATCTCGGCCGGTGGTTTGATCACAACACTTCTTGAAATGACATTTGGTAATACCGCAGGAGGTTTGAAGATTGATCTCAGCCAGTTCAACGAGTCCGATCTTGTTAAGATACTTTTCGCTGAGAATCCCGCAGCTGTAGTTCAAGTAGCTTCAGCCAAAACCGAAACTTTCGAGAAAGAAATGGCATCGGCCGGTGTTAACATTATTAAGATAGGCGAACCTTCTACAGAGCGCACAATCATCGTAAATCATAACGGCTCAGAGCATCTCTTTGGTATCGATTACCTTCGTGACGTATGGTTCAACACATCTTATCTACTCGATTCGCTTCAGAGTGGAAAAGTTTGCGCAGCCGAACGTTTTGAGAATTATAAGAAACAACCTATTCGCTACCGATTCCCTGCCAATTGGAAGGGAACACTTGAAGCCAATGGTATTGCCCACGATCGCAACGGAAAGTCGGGCATCAGAGCGGCAATCATCAGAGAGAAAGGCGTCAACGGTGACCGTGAAATGGCCTACTCGATGTACCTTGCCGGTTTTGATGTCAAGGATGTTCACATGACCGATCTCATGTCGGGACGTGAAACACTTGATGACGTTAATCTGATTGTCTTCTGTGGCGGATTCTCAAATTCAGACGTACTTGGTTCAGCCAAAGGATGGGCCGGCGGTTTCCTTTGGAACGATAATGCCAAGGCTACCTTGAAACGTTACTTTGAACGCGAGGATACGCTCAGTCTGGGCATCTGTAATGGTTGTCAATTGATGATTGAGCTCAATCTGATTAATCCTGAGCATGCCAAGCCAACAAAAATGGAGCATAACCGCTCACACAAATTTGAGTCGCAGTTCCTTGGCCTGACTATTCCCGAGAATCACTCCGTAATGTTAGGCTCTTTATCAGGAAGCAAACTTGGTATCTGGGTTGCTCACGGTGAAGGTAAGTTCAACCTACCCGAAGCTATGAGTAATTACCACGTTGTAGCAAAATACAACTATAGCAGCTACCCGGGTAATCCCAATGGTTCTAAGGCTTCGGTGGCCGGAATAGCTTCGGCCGATGGTCGTCATCTTGCTATGATGCCACATCTGGAACGTGCAATCTTCCCTTGGCAGTGTGGATACTATCCTGCATCTCGCCTTAACGATGAAGTGACTCCCTGGATTGAAGCATTCATCAATGCTCGTAAATGGGTAGAAGCTAAAACAAAATAATTTAATCCTGTCCCGTCCCACAGGTATCAGTGACAATCTGGGACAGGATTATTCCAGAATTTGTAAATAGATCCCGAGTAATTTTATTTGCTCGGGATTTGTTGTTAACTATTGAGATAAATACTAAAGCCACCCGATTTGCTGTATTTGCAGTCGGGTGGCTTTATAGTGTTCAGTGTCTTCGTTTATTTTTTCAACGAGGCAAGAGATGCTTCTATATTAGCTATTTTAGATTCTGCATCAGCTTGTTTCTTGCTTTCAATTTCTACAACCTGTGCCGGAGCATTGTTAACAAACCTCTCGTTACTTAGCTTTTTCATCACAGAAGCCAAGAACCCTTTCTGGTATTCCAAATCTTTCTCTAAACGGGCAATTTCCTCAGCAACATCAATATTGTTTTGCAAAGGAACATTGAATTCTGTAGTCCCAACGAGGAATGAAGCCGCAGCCGGATTTTTCTCCGCATTGATATTAACCTGTTCAAGTACGGCCAACTTGGTTACAATTTCAGTAAATGGAATAGCATTATCGCCAATGACATTGAGTGTCAACATCTCACGCATTGGGATGTTT
>CANOKG010000125.1 GCA_947566655.1 uncultured Muribaculaceae bacterium
AAATATCTCAAAATTGACTCTCAATCTTAATACGAGTTAAATTCAAACACACTCTTAGAAGTTGAGGGCGATGGTGCCCATTACGTTGGTCGTGGCCTGGGCTGCATATCCGGCATATCGGTAGATTACTTTTTCCTTACCTTCAACGTAGTACCCGGCTCCGGTGTAACCGTTATTGCAATACTTTTCGTTGAAAAGGTTGTAGATTGCAAAGCCGAGTCTCATGGTTTTGATGCCATGCAGGTTGTTAAACGTGTAGCCAAGATGCAGGTTGCTCACGCAGAATGGGTCGAGGATGGCCTCGGCCGAGCGGGCATTGTTCATGTATTGGCGAGAGACATATTGAGTAGAGAGTTTTGCGTCAAATCCTTTAACGTTGAAATTGAAAGAGTTGTGAAACAATACCGAAGGAGAAAATGCAATGGGAGTATCTCCGCGGTCAAAGGTGACAGGATTGGTCCACTCGTCTTCATAGATGTATTCGACGAAGTTCTTGATGCGGTTGCGGGAGAATGTAGCCGTTGCTTCCCAATTGAACCAGTTGAGGGGGCGCAGGCCAGCTTGAAGCTCGATTCCGGCACGGTAGCTTGACGGAACATTTACGCTGACGGCATTACCGGTATCTGATAGCTGACCGGTTACAACGAGCTGGTTTTTATAGTCCATGAAATAAAGATTTAATCCAACGTTGAAGAGTCGGGAGGTGTAGTTGTAGCCAAGTTCATAGTCAAACATACGCTCGGCAACCGGCAGTCGATCAGGGTCGGCATCGGTGAAATTGTCACGTACGGGTTCTTTGTGTGCGACGCTCCATGATACAAATGCACGATGGTTGTTATGGGTGTAGTTTACTCCTACTTTAGGGTTAAAGAAGTTGTAGTTTCTGAGAATGTCGAGATTGGCGAGAGCCCCGGTGTTCCAGTCATAGTTATCGCTTGCGCCTTTTATGGTATAGTGGATATGGCGGTATTGAAGGTCGGCATAGGCAGTAAGGTCGTTAATAATGGACCAGTCGCCACGACTGTAGATGTTGAAGTCGACTTTGCGTCCGGTGTTGTCGTAGTAACGCTGTAGAGGATCGAGCGGTCCCATGTAATTACGCACCCAGGCAACTTCGCCATAGTGGCCGCCATGAAAATAGTTGATTGCCGATCCAAAAGTAGCTGTCGATGCACCGTTACGGTATTTGACGTTAAAGATTGCACCCCCAAAGTCATTGACATTATATTTTTTACGAATAAGGTCGCTCTTCTTGACAGTATTGCCATCAGCGTCTAAGAATGGTTGAAGACCATATTCGACAAGTGTGCGAGAAGTTTTGTACTGTTCATAATATCCATTTCCACTGGTGTAGTGCAAGGCTCCGTTCATTGACCAGCTGTTGTTGAAATTGTGAGTCAAAAGAAGTTGAATATGGTGCTGGATAAAGTTATCACATTGATTTGGATAGAAAGCTGTGTTACCGTCTTTATCGGTGTATTTTCCACATGGATTGTAACGTCGGCCATACTTTTCCATTTCTTCGGCCGATGCATAGTCCCAAGCCATGTAGGTTTGTTCTTTTCCACCAAAGGCGAGGAGTCGGACGAGCGTTTTAGAGGCTGAATAAGCGATTTGACCTTGGTAACTCCACAATTTGGAGAATGCGCGATCGATGTATCCGTCAGAACCTATGTGGCTGAAACGGGCATCAATACTCCAGTGGTCGCCAAATGTTCCTGAGCCAACCTTTACGGTTTGACGATTTGCATTGTATGAACCGTAAGATAACATGACCGAGGCATGGCGTTCGCGAGAAGGAGCATCGGTGGCCATATTGATGCTTGCGCCAAATGCACCGGCCCCGTTGGTCGAAGTGCCGGCACCACGTTGCACTTGAATCTCTTTTACCGAAGAGACAAGATCGGGCATATTTACCCAATAGACACGGTGGCTCTCAGAGTCATTGATAGGAACTCCATTGGCTGTAACATTGATTCTTGAGGCGTCGGTACCGCGCACACTAATTGAGGAATAGCCGATTCCACCACCGGCATCGCCGGTAACCATAACCGATGGAACCGATTCGAGCAGAAACGGGATGTCGCGACCATCGTTAGCTGTAGCGATCTGTTTAGCGGTGACATTGGTGTAGGCGATAGGCGTTTTGCTGTTGGCGCTGTTGGCTACAACCTCAACGGCACGAAGTTTTACTACTGCCGAGTCGTTATACTCGGCCTTGTTGTTGGCTGCCAAATTGAATAATGACAGCGAGGTGCACGCCAATAGCGTCACCTTGTTTTGAAGATAGATCTTCGTCATAGTTAATTTTCTCTACGCCGGTACTAACCGGATCAGGTTCAAAGGGTTTAATCTCAGCCTGGTAACGATAGAAAGCCGTTGACCATGCACCCCTAATTAAAAAGTTATATGTTTTCGAGCGGCAAAGGTAATGCTTTTTTTGTAAAAGCTGATATGAACGGGTTATAAATTTGTATATCGGTTAATTATTATAGTCGTATTATAGTCGCGTGTTATAGTCGCGCTTCGTTGGCATAGGAATAGTATCCACCGGCGGTGATGATGACGTGGTCAAGGACGCGAATGTCGAGTGTTTGTGCTCCGGCTTTGATGCGTCGGGTTATTTCGTCATCCTGTATGCTCGGTTTCAGATTTCCCGATGGGTGGTTGTGAACGAGTATAATGGATGTGGCAAGCTTGTTAAGGGCACTTTTCAAAATAAGTTTGATGTCAACTACAGTTCCTGCTGTCCCTCCGCGACTGGCACACTCGGTGGCGATGACCCGGTTGGCACGTGAAAGGTGTACAATCCAAAATTCCTCGTAGTTTATTCGCTGTAGCTTTTGCTTCATCAAAGCATATATGTCGTTGCCATCTTTAATTTGCTGAGGTAATTCCTCTCCGTCCTCCACACATCGTGTTCCTAATTCGAATGCAGCTAACAAACTTATTGCCTTGGCCGGGCCGATTCCATTATATCGGCGTGATAGTTCATCGATCGACATACGGGCAATTTTAGCGACATTATTGTCGTTGTCGCGCAAAATCTCCTGACTCAGAGCGATGACCGATTTTCCTACCATGCCACTGCCTAAAATAATGGCCATGAGTTCAGCGCGGCTAAGTGATTGGATGCCATTGCGCATTGCTTTTTCGCGAGGCTTATCGTCAATGTCGAGGTCGGCAACGCGAGGAGTAAAAAGGGGAGTGGGTTGATCGTTATACATAGTTGGAGAGATGATTTTATTTGCCGCGTCTCATTTCGATCTCTTCGTTGAGATCACGTCCGCGACCTAAAATGATTTTAGTGGTAAAAGCTTTAATAAAGCCCCATCCGTAGCCAAAAAGTTGGATGAACGAGGCCGGGACTGCTAACAAGGCGATTTTAAGATTCTTGGTTGAAATCAAGGCGCTTATAAAAATCAACAGGATGTAGGCACCGAGTGGAAGGAGAAACCATGGAGAAAGGAAGCAAGCCAGGAGTATGAGCGTAACACAGCCTATAAGGAACATGGCGGGGAGAGTGTGAACAGCTTTAAGCGAGCCGGGGTAAAGTAACTTCAGCGTTATACGCGACATGCCGAAAACATATACTTGACGCAGAAATCGTTTCAGGTCGATGCGTCGTTTGTGGTAAACGAAAGCCTCTCGGATAAGAGCGATGGAGAAACCTGCATTCTTTATACGGGTGCTCATGTCGATGTCTTCTGAGAACATTTCTCGGAACCCACCCACTTGGTTGTAGACTCGACGGGAGAATCCGGTATTGAAAGTGCGGGGTACGAATTTCTCAAGTTGTATACGTCCGCCACGAATACCCCCGGTTGTCCAAAACGAAGTCATGGCGTAGTTTATGGCCTTTTGAATATCGCTGAACGAGTCGTGGGCAGCATCGGGTCCACCGTAGCAATCGACGGGATTTTTTTCTAAGGCTGCATCAAGAAGTCTGAAGTAATCGGGCGGTATAACACAGTCGGAGTCGAAGAATACGAGGTAATCACCGCTTGCGGCTTCAATACCTACATTTCGGGCTATTGAACGGCCTTCGTTTTCCTTTGATATGTATCTTAGAGAAAGTTTCTCGAGATATCGGTCGACGACATCGGCACAAGGTATAGTTGAGCCATCCTCGACGATGACAACCTCAAAGTTTTTAAACGATTGATTGGCGAGACTATCAAGTAATTCGTCAACCTCGTCGGGACGATTATATACCGGAATAATGACTGAGTACTTCATTAACTCATTTAAACTTATTAGAGTATGTTTGAATTTAACACACAAAAAATAATTAATTAAAGAAAGAGTGATTGTATGAATATGTTTCGCATTAGTCTTGAGGCCACTTTTGGCTATTTTTCTAACGAGCATCGGTCGTGTAGCTCGCTACACTCCCTCTTTACGTTAAAAAAATATCTCAAAATTGACTCTCAATCTTAATACGAGTTAAATTCAAACATACTCTTAAATCAGTTCAATAAATGTTGACCGGAACTCAGAAAAACATGTCGATAGGTTTAAATCAGTTCCATAGCTACAAATGTACGCAAACATAATCTAAAGAGCTAATGATAAATGAAAATTTTGTAATTTTGTGCAAAAATGTAGAGTCTATATGAATGTAAAAGCATGGGTAGAAGCAACCCGACTACGCACATTGCCGGTGTCGATGGCCGGAATAGTCTTAGTATCGGGATATAATATCATTTATCACAATATTAATGTGTTGCCTTTGGTTATATGTGGTATTTTCGCATTGTTATGTCAGATAGCTTCGAATTATGCCAATGAATATTTTGACTACAAGGCAGGACGCGATAAACAGGGGCGAGAAGGTCCGCGTCGGGGTGTTACAGAGGGAGATATCACACCGGTGGCAATGAAGCGGGCGATCTACACGACGCTGTTTCTTGCGGCAGTTTCCGGCCTGTCGCTGGTCTATTGGGGCGGATGGTGGCTTGTAGCCGTAGGTCTCGCTATTGGAATTGGAGCGCTGGCCTACAGTACCGGTCCATATCCATTATCAACCCATGGTTGGGGCGAAGTGGCCGTTGTTTTGTTTTTTGGTCTTATTCCTGTGAATTTTACTTATTATGTGGAGACTTTGCAATGGCAGACCGATGTGTTCATGGGTGGTTTGTCAATAGGATTGCTTGGTGCTAATGTAATAATAGTCAATAATTACCGGGATGTGGATGACGATCGGGCAGTTGGTAAGCTGACACTCGCTGTGAGATTTGGCCGACAGTTTATGGTTGCACTGTATATAGCGAATGCTGTTGTGGCAATGGCGTTGATGGCGCCAACCTGGCTCGGTTTAGGGATTGCATGGATGTCGGTACCGGTGTTGATATTGATTGCTGAGGTCTTTACCGGTCTAACCATGGCAAGAAAAGATGGTAGGGCGTTGACCCCGTTGTTGGCACTGACATCGATTTTGATGTTCCTCTACTCTGTTTTGTTTGTAGTAGCGGCATCGATAATGGCTTGAGCAACAACAGTGGCACTGAATTTATAAACGATTGTGCTGTGCTGTTCTTCACGGGGTATGTGTAGCTTAAGAGCATTAAGCAGTTGGGCCGAGATTGATTGTGGAGTCGATTCGGCTATGAATCCGTTTACACCATCGGTAACAATATCTCGTTGTCCGCCGTTTCCGGTAGTTACCGGAATGGCTCCTGCAGCCATCCCTTCGATAAGTGTTCCCGGCAGAGTCTCAAATCGTGAGGTTGACAATACGATAGATGCATTGGCATAGAGTTCCCTGATTACCGACTGATTGGTTAGGCGCCCTAAGTGAATGTGGTTGAATGACAAGCGATCAAGAGCATCGGGATGCCGTAAGTCACCAAAGAACACTGCTTGACATTGATTGGCTGTTGAGGGAGCAATGATCTGGAGTTGATTAAGTGAATCAATAGCAAGATCAAAATTTTTTATATGATCATCGAGCCGGGCTGCACCCATGACAATAAGGCGTTTGGAAGTGTCAATTCCATCAGGTAATGGATGCTTGCCGGGAGAAGTGTAGAAATCGTCAACTGGGAATGCATTGGGGATGACCTTGATAGAGCGGCCCTTCAGTAGTGAGCTTTTTCGGGCCACACTTGCCAACCAGTTGCTCACAGCTATAAATTGTATATTTGAAGCTTGGTTGTACAGGTTCATCTTGTGGTAAAAGAATTTTCGCGACAGATCATTTTTCAGTTGACCGTTATGGAAATACCTGCAGTTGCCACATTTTGAGAGGTATCCATTGCAGTCGAGAGCGTGGTGGCACGCACCTGTCATGCACCACATGTCGTGCATGATCCAGAGAATAGGCTTGCCCGATGATGCTAAGTGGTTTATGTCTTTCAGCGAAAGCATTCCCTGATTAATCCAGCCTAAAATCAAGAAGTTGGCATTTTTGACGAGAGGGTGTCGGGCAAGGTCGAAACCGGTATTGGCCACCGACACTTTAAAAAGATCCTTGCGATTGAAACCGTTATGTCCAAATATGTAGGCTCTTTCAGCAATGAAGCGAATCTTTCGACCCAACTTTGAACCTACAGGGTGAACCTGTGGAATATTGCTGCTCTTGTTTAGAACAAGCATAGAAGCATCGACACCCAGTTTTTGAAGCGCGAGCAGAAGTCGGGTGGTTACCACGGCAGCACCACCAGTAAGATCACTATTGCTAAAAAGAACGACCTTCATATTACACCCATATCAAATAATAACGAGTGCAAATATAGTGAAAGTTTTGCATGTAAAGGGCGTGATTGATTTGTCTAATTCATGAAATTGATTTAACTTTGTACCATAAAATCGGCCCCGGTAGTTCAACGGATAGAATAGAGGTTTCCTAATCTTCCACGCTACAAATGGGGTT